>JBCCNG010000694.1:0-2308 GCA_039025955.1 Cyanobacteria bacterium P01_C01_bin.72
ACAATAATCTATTTATTAGAGAAAAAGCCTTTCCCAAAGATGAGATAGAAGCCGCGATTAAAGAATGTCGCGAAGAATATCTCGACCATGAAGAACGTTCTCAGATTGCCACTCTACTCGTGAAGGGGAAAAATAGCGTCGGCATCTGGATGCAAAATAACAAGTACAAACCTCACATCATCTCTGGTGGGGAATCTGCGGACAAATCTGCTCAAGCTAATGAGCGTTCTCCAGCCAAAAAAGATGCCCAGCGTATTAGCATCAGACAGTTGGGTACAGAAATGCGTTCAGAAAGAGGGGTTGAAATTAAAACTCGTCGTCATAAATTGATGCTTTATCAAAGAGCTTTCTTGGGCAATGAGGCTGTAGACTGGATTGTCAACAAAGTTAAACTCTCAAGAGAAGATGCGACCGCCCTGGGACAAAAAATGATGGATAAGCAAATCTTTCACCACGTTTCCCAAGAACACCAATTCAAAGACGAGCCATTATTTTATCGTTTTAACGAAGATCAAGGTAAAAGCATCTGGAACAGTTAGAGCAAGAAATAGCTTGATATTCGTCGGCTTTCTTGCTCCGTTTCCTAACCCAAATCGCCATCTATTAAGCGAAGAAATCAATTTTTGGCGCATACTGATAATTAGGAAAAATCAAATTTAGGCGATCGTGAGGAATTGCTAAATGCTGCTGCAAGATTGACGAAAATATTTCTCGAAAGTCAGTCGTTACAGGCAAATCTCTATTTTCGTACAGTGCGGCGGGACTCAAACCCTTCCAGTCACCATAAACTTTTCCTCCACGTATTCCTCCTCCCAAAAGCCACATCGCATTACCATATCCATGGTCTGTTCCTTTATTGCCGTTTTCTTTGACCGTTCTGCCAAATTCGGACATAACCACAATGACCGTATCGGCAAAAATTGGCTCTAAACCCGAAACTAAAGTTAGCAAACCTCTGCTTAAAGGGTTCAGAAGACGCTCTAAGAGAGGTTTTTGGTTAACATGACTATCCCAACCACCAATTTCCATAAAAGCAAGCTGAGTCTGGGAATTACCCACCATCAGTTTTGCCACTTCTGCCGCGTCATCCACAAAAGCATGAACATTCTGCGCTCCCCGAGAAGCCCCCTGCATTTCTTGACTGATCTCTTTAAGGACTATTTCCCTGGCTTTACGCCCATCTTGATAAGCTTTGCTGAGAGAATCTGAGCCACTGTATAGTCGGTTAAATGCGTCCTGCACCACCGGTCTATCCGTAGGAATTGGCGCAGCAGAATTTTTGCCTGGTTTGAGGCTGGCGATCGCCATTTTTCCCTGGAGGATATAGGGGGTAGTAACGCCTACATTAATCGCCTGAGTCAGCTGATCTTGAGGCAACTGCGCCAGTAAACGATTCATCCAGCCATCTCTAGTGTTTTTTATGCCTGGCGTACCGCTTTCCAGATAATCTTGGGCGAGAAAATGCGATCGCTCTAGTACGGGAGAAC
This sequence comes from Cyanobacteria bacterium P01_C01_bin.72, assembly GCA_039025955.1. Lineage (GTDB taxonomy): Bacteria > Cyanobacteriota > Cyanobacteriia > Cyanobacteriales > Xenococcaceae > Waterburya. The sequence goes on from JBCCNG010000694.1 coordinate 1,488, forward strand.
CGCTATTATGGACAAATGCCAACTGCTTACGCCGCCAAAGAGGCATTAAATCTTTGAGCTTGGGGTGTAAACCAAAATAGCCATCAAGATTGAGCGCGCCGTCAGGCTGTTGAGGATAGGGTATGGCAATGGTCGGTCTTGCTTCATAATATTCTGCTGCTTGGTGAGGAATAACAATGTTTAAACCATCAGCTGCACCTCGGAGAAAAATCACCACCAAACGTTTGCGGTTAGCTGCATTTGCCTGTTGCGTCACCCAACTATTGCAACCGACAGGGAGTAACATGCTCCCTGCGGCTAAACTGGCTGTGGTCAAAAAATTTCTTCTTTGCATCTTCTTACTCATTTTTCTATCTTCTAGGTTCTACTTATCGATACATCGCTTCGGGACTGCCTAAAATTAGAGCCGCCCGCAGTCTGGGATGAGTTTTGGCTAAAACCTTCTGGGTTGAGGGAGACATGATGCCCAAGTTTCGTTCTAACTGTTGAATCTCGATCAAATTGTCCTGATTTAAAGCACCGTTAGCGATCGCCGTTGCCAAACTGGTTCTCTGTAACATTGCTTGGGGATTTAACCAGATAGCTTGCGTATTGTCGTAACCATCGGGAGTAACACACCTATAAATTGGCATGGATAGCTGAAATAGCATACCTCGGACTCGCTTTAGTGTGGGCTGCTTGAACTCGCCGAGCCGCACCAAAGAAACTAGATACTGGTAGGGAGTTGTAAACTTCTGCTCAAAATATTGGGGATCATTAAACTCTTGACTATGAATCAAAGTGTCGAGAACGATAGTGATATTGCCCCTACTATTGAGAAA
>JBCCNG010000695.1:0-2295 GCA_039025955.1 Cyanobacteria bacterium P01_C01_bin.72
CACGCTTGAGCTTTTGGCTTTGTTTATAGACATATTGAGCGTTTTGAGCAGGGTTTTTCTCAGGATTAAGCTTAATTTTGACTGGCTCACCTGTAGCGAAGTCTTTCAGAGTAATTGACTTCATTCCTGGCTTAATTTCGTGGAGATGTGCCATTAGTAAATCTCCCTGCTGACGATAATTTTCGGCATCTTGAGACTGGGCGAGACGTTGACGAAAGGTATCGGCTTTAACCCGAAGTTTTTTGAGCAGATTAATTAATTTCTGATTAAGCTGGTGATAGATTTGCTGGAACTGTTGACGATTAAATTCTGTGGTGTAATATTCCCTCAGTAAGCTTTGTACCTGCGGTGCTGACTCAATTTTATTCCAGCCCAAGACGGTATAGCCATCCTTTAACCAGCCTGGAGCAAACTGTTTTTGGTCTAAAGCGATAAGCCATTTTTGCCAATAGCTAAATAACTCTTGCCAGTCTGATTCTTGCAGAATATCGGTTTTTTGCTGGGGAGATAAACCTGCGGCGATCGCAATTTCCGTGGCTACCCTGGGACTTAAACCACGATAGGACTTGAGTAGCTGGCGCTTAAGCTGACCAGGAATCAGACTAACTCTCTCTTGCCAACGTTGATAGCTTTCTTCCAGCTTGGGAGTAGTGCCAGTCATCGCTGGGGGGACTTCATAACTCTGTCCTGTCTGAATTGGTCGGACGCTAGATTGAGCCGAGCTTATTTGTCTGGCGGGAGCGATAATTTGCTGCTCACTATCGGTGAGAATGACGTTGCTATATTTACCCATAATCTCCACGTAGAGATGCCATAAAGCCCCCTCTCCTGGTCGATGGGCAAACTGGAGGTCAATCACCCTTTCCCAAGGCGCGATCGCCCTGATTTTGGTTAATGCTAGACCCTTCAGCTGGTGCCGTAGCTGATCGCTAAAGGTAAAAGTATCTTTGATCCGTGGTGGAGGATTACCAAGATTGAGACGGGCGGCTTCTGGATGCCAACAGATGGTCAGCCATTGTTTAGCTTGGAGTGTGCGTAGAGCCAAAGAAATTGTAAAGCGATCCCGCTGGTATACTTGTTCAATTCGGGCAGGAATCCAATCTCGCTCTAGCTCGACACAGCTTGCCATGAGAGTAGTGTAATCAACTGGTTGCATAATTGTAATAAAGAGATAAAAGTTTAGCTAGGCATTAAATTATTGTGATTTAGGCTACGAAGTGTTTAGATTCCCAGCAAAAGCGAAAATTTCCTTAAATAGGGTCGTTTACGTGGTTTTTTGCTTGTAAAACTATATTATAAGGACTATATTTTATATATTTTTAAGAACAAAAAAAAATTTTTCGATTTATTAAATGAATAAATAATTATGGATATTCAGCTAATTAATATTGGTTTTGGTAATATTGTTTCAGCCAACCGCATTATTGCGATTGTTAGCCCCGAGTCCGCGCCGATCAAAAGAATTATTACTGAAGCTAGGGAAAAAAGCCTCTTGATAGATGCGACCTATGGTCGTCGTACCCGTGCCGTAATCATTACAGATTCTTCCCATGTCGTTCTCTCGGCTATACAGCCTGAAACTGTAGCTCACCGTTTTGTCGTTAATAAAGACAGCAAGGAATAGTAACTCAATTAGATTATCATTAATGTCAACCCAACAGTCAGGGAAGCTGATCGTTATTACTGGACCAAGTGGAGTAGGCAAAGGAACTCTAGTCCGTCTGCTGCTTAAGCGTTACCCTCAACTGCGAGTCTCAACCTCCGCTACTACTAGAAAACGTCGTCCAGGAGAAACAGACGGCGTTGAGTACTATTTTTTGAGCAAGAAAGATTTTGAAACCGCGATTCTTAATCATGAACTTTTGGAATGGGCAGAATATGCGGGTAACTACTACGGTACGCCCAAAGCAGAGGTTGTAGAACAGATTGAGCAGGGTAACTATATCTTATTAGAGATTGAGCTAGCAGGAGCTAGGGCGATCGCCAATATTTTTCCCGCCGCAACCAGAATTTTTATTCTCCCTCCCTCAATGGAAGAATTAGAGGAGCGTATTCGGGCGAGAGGAACAAACTCAGAGGAATCTATTTCCAAGAGGTTGGAGATCGCTCGTCAAGAAATTGCCGCCAGCAGCGAATTTGATGTTGAGATTGTTAATGATAATTTGGAACAGGCGATCGGCAAATTAGAAAACGCTATCTTTAATTAAGGTCACTAATAAATTTAGACTTTAAATTTTAGGGTCATGAGCGCGGCTTAAGCTTGTATTAGAACCAGTAGTGAAGACTTTGTATACA
>JBCCNG010000696.1:0-2290 GCA_039025955.1 Cyanobacteria bacterium P01_C01_bin.72
ACCAAATACACTAACGAAGCGCCATTTGAAGCTTCGATGTTAGTACATTTCCGCAAAAGGTTGAGTCGGAAACTGGTGGGTAGAATCAACGAGCAAATAGTCTTGAACAGAAAACAAACAGATAGGGAGGTCCAGAAAGGAAAACAGCAACCAGAAACAGAAGAGACGAACACAGAAGAAAGTGAGTCGTCGTCTTCCAAAAATCAAGGAAAACTGATTCTAGATCAGCTGTATGAACAGGCTCTTGCTTGTTGCTATGATGCTGACGGTTCTTTAGGTGCCGACAGTGGGGACAGAACCGCCGTCAACTCGATAATTTGAACCAGTTACATAGCTAGATTGCTGAGAACAAAGAAAAGCAATTACTGCCGCAACTTCTTCTACTGTTCCTCGACGTTGTAATTCAATGTTGGAGCGTTCTTCTGCTAAAAATGTTTCTACCGCTTTCTCAAAGCTGATATTTTTCTCTTGGGAACGTTTGACCATCATGGCATCAGTCATTGGTGACTCAACGTAAGCAGGAGACACGGAATTAACCAAGATGCCGTCCTTGCCGTATTCTTTGGAAAGATTTTTGGCAAAGTTAAGTATTGCCGCTTTCGTCGCACAATAGGGCATATCTTCCGTATAGGGATGTACCGCATCTTCAGAACCTAATAAAATTATTCTGCCCCAGCCAGACTGCTGCATGGAAGGAATAAAAGCTCGGCATACTCGTACAGCACCCATGAAGTTGATTTCGATTGTTTCGTACCAATCTGCTTCTGTTAAAGTCAAAAACTCCCCAGTCGCTCCTGTTATGCCTGCACTGTTAACCAAAATATCAACAGTGCCAAAATGATCGAGAATTTTTTGCTTTGCTGCCTCAACCTCTTCTGGTTTGGTCAGATCCGCCGTAACTGGTATTGCCTCCGATATTGGCGCTAGCTCTTGTGCCACTGCCTCTATCTTTTCTGGTGTTCTGCCAACTAAAGCTAGCCTGACACCTTCTTGGGCTAGTACTTTAGCGGTGGCTTTACCCATTCCTGAACCACCACCAGTAATTACTGCTACTTTGCCTTTGATTCCGAAGTCCATGTTTGTTTTCGTAATAGTTGCTGCTTATTTTTTAACTACTTCGCCGTCTGTTTCTAGATCTAGCTCTTCGCGACGAACAGTTTCTCTGGCTTCAACGGTATCACGTTCCACTTCTAAACTTTATCCGTTCTTGATTTGATTAAGTCTTAACCTTTCTGCGTAATGCTATATTTACCATCAACTAGGTAAACCACTCTGGACTCTTATATTAGGGTAGATTTTTTAATTAGAAAAACATACGTTAAAATTAACGTACGTTAAAAATGACGTACAATGAAAAAGACGTATGAAGACTAATCCTGGTGGCAAAATTGCGCCCAATGAAGTTATTGGTAGAGATCTACTGATTAGGGAACTTTGGGATAGATTGGAGCAACAAAGCATTATTATTAGTGCAGAGAGACGCATGGGTAAAACTAGCGTCATCAGAAAGATGGAATATGAGCCACCAGCGGGTAAATTGGCTATATTTCGTGATTTGGAAGGTATTGAATCTCCTGTTGAATTCGTTGAAGCTGTATGGCGAGATGTCGAAGCGTATTTGAGTACAGCACAAAAAGCGACGGAAAGTGTTAAGCAGTTTCTCAATCAGTTTAAAGGGATAGAAATCAGCGGGTTTAAAATTCCTGAAGTGATCACAACCCAGTGGAAAGTTTTGCTGGCGAAAATAATTGAAGATTTAGTAGCCAATCAAGACAAGCAGGTAATTTTGCTCTGGGATGAAATGCCTTACATGCTGAATAAAATGCCAGACAAAGAGGCGATGGAAGTATTAGATGTTTTGCGATCGCTGCGGCAAACCTATCCTAAAATTAGAATGGTATTTACTGGCTCAATTGGTTTGCACCACATTGTTAATCAGCTTCGACAACAGGGATACAGTAATGAACCTACAAATGATATGTATCCTGTGGATATCAAGCCTCTGGCTTTAAAAGATGCAACTAATCTCAGTCGGCTATTGATTGTGGGGGAAAATATAGCTATTGCGGATCAGAATATACCAGAGGTGATTGCTAAAAGTGTTGGCTGTATTCCTTTTTATATTCATCACTTGATCAGCAGTTTAAAATTTGCCAACGATACTTTAGATTTAGCTTCTGTAGAAGATAAAGTTATCGAATCAATTATTAATCCCCAGAATCCTTGGAAGATGGAGCATTATCGAGAAAGAATCGATATTCAGACGAAAAATACCTACAGCTTTCGTTAT
>JBCCNG010000697.1:0-2285 GCA_039025955.1 Cyanobacteria bacterium P01_C01_bin.72
GGATTAAGGTTAATCTTTATGGCGATCGCTATATTCCAGTAAGAATTTCTGAAAATAGCTCAAAAGCTAATGGCTAATGGCTAACAGCTAATAGCTAAAAACCTATTGACAAACAACACACACCCTTAACTTGTCACCAATGGGGTAAGGCTTTAACAGCGTAATGGTTGTCTTATCTCCGCCCACGTCCACTAGTTTTTGATTTATGATTCGGGAATTTGGCTCATTTTTTCCAGATCAAGCACCATTGCTAGCTGTTCTTCAGTCATCAACTCTTCTTCCAAGACGATCACCCGAATCGATTTACCCGTTGCCAAAGACTTTTTCGCCACGTCTGCGGCTTTGAGATAGCCAATATGAGTATTAAGAGCCGTTACCAGGGCTAAACTACTTTCTGCATATGCTAAACAGCGATCACGACGAGGAGTAATGCCTGATAAGCAGCGATCGCTTAGGCTATTGATCGTGTTGCCCAAAATCTCAATACTGTGAATCAGATCGTAGGCGATTAGCGGCATCATCACGTTAAGTTCTAACTGTCCTGCTTGGGCGGCAAAAGCGATCGCCGTGTCATAACCCATGACCTGAAAACAAACCATGGAGGTCATTTCTGCCATTACAGGATTATACTTCCCTGGCATAATCGATGACCCTGGCTGGACTGCGGGGAGCTGAATTTCCTTAAAGCCCGTTTGAGGGCCTGAGTCCATTAAACGCAAATCGTGGGATATTTTGACCAAATCCTGAGCTAAATTTCTTAAGCTACCAGAAACATTAACAAAAGAACTCATGCTCTGCATTGCTGCCATAAGCTGGTGTGCAGGCTGTAACGGTTGCTGAATTAATTCGCCTAAGATTTCGGCTACTCGGTGGCGATAGCGCGGATGGGTATTGAGTCCTGTTCCTGTAGCGCTTCCTCCCAAACCTAGCCTGTGGAGGTCGTTAGCGGCAGTCTTAATTCGCTGGAGATGTTCATCCAAGATAGTAGCCCAAGCCTGAAAACCTGCTCCGAGACGGACAGGGACGGCATCCTGCATGTGAGTTCGACCAGATTTAACAATATCGGCAAATTCCGTCGCTTTTTGGGACATAGCGGCGATCGCTTTTGCCAAAGCAGGATACAGAGTTCGCTCTAAAGCTAAGAGTGAGCCAACTCGAATAGCCGTGGGAATCACATCATTGGTAGATTGACCATAGTTTACGTGGTCGTTAGGACTAACCCGCTGATAGTCACCTTTCTCCTCTCCTAATAGTTCTAAAGAGCGATTTGCCAGCACTTCGTTAACGTTCATATGATGGGAAGTACCCGCCCCTGCCTGATAGACATCTACCACAAACTGATCCCGCAGTTTACCGTCTAAAATCTCTTCTGCCGCCTGGACAATCGCCCGACTAATCTCTGTAGGAATACAGTCCAATTCTCCATTGGCGATCGCCGTTGCTTTTTTTATGAGAATACAGGCATCAACATAAGTTGCCAGGGGTTTGATGCCGCTAATGGGAAAATTTTCAGTTGCCCGTAGAGTTTGAATGCCGTAGTAGACATCTGCGGGGAGCTTTTTTTCTCCCATGGAATCTTTTTCAATGCGGTAATTGCTCATCTTTTGCTAACGACGCGCTAGTAATTCTTGTCCCAAAACTCAAGATACTATAATTCAGTTCAGGAAACAGCTATTGTGAGAATTTATAGTCGTTTCAATTCGTTTTTAGTTTTTGGTCGTTAGCTCTTATCTGATTATTAATCTGAGCAAATTAAAATCAGCCACGTTAAAATTTTTGAGTAGTCTAAGCAACACGAGAATCTAATCATAATATGTTTTTAACTGAATTAGCCCCCGCTTTCCAAAAACTGCTCCAGCAGCCTGTCGCCTTTGCGAGTGGGTTTATTTCAGGTGTTCTGCATCTCAACCTGAACGAAGAGCCTTTATCTGAGTGGTTAGAAAAACAGGGATACAGTTCCACTGGGACTGATGCCGCAACTCCCAATAACAGCGATCGCCCGCAATCGATTAATATCGACTAAGTAGACTAAGCTTATCCAATTCTTGAAAACTACGATAGCTGTTGAACTAGATATATTAGGGCTTCAGCAGCTTATCTATCTGCAATAGAGCCATTTAACTAACCGCATTGGCGTTGGAGAAATTTTCCGATTCTGATTGGGGTTTAGCAAAAATCATCCGTCCTGCGGAGGTTTGCAGTGAAGATGTGACCACCACCTGCAATTCTCCACCAACGCTATCGCTGCCTTCTTCGACAACTACCATCGTGCCGTCTTCTAAATA
>JBCCNG010000698.1:0-2261 GCA_039025955.1 Cyanobacteria bacterium P01_C01_bin.72
GAAAAAGCCCATTTAGCCCAGGCTAAAGCGATCGCCATCGCCCTTCCCGATCCTTCTAGCACCAGGATTCTACTCAAGCTTGCCAGCAAAATTAACCCTCACCTGGATATAGTTGCTCGTTCTCATACTGACAAAGAGATCGATTTATTGACTCAAATGGGTGCGGCAGAAGTGGTACAGCCAGAGTTTGAAGCCGCCTTAGAAATGGGCAGACAAATTTTAAGTACTCTGGGGGAAGATGAGCTGGAAACGGCTAAAGTAATCCAGGAAATCCGTACAGATCGCTATCTTCGCGTTAGAGACTCTGCTTAACTTTGGGGTCTAACTTTGAGATAAACGCTTGACTGGTGCGCCACCGAGTAATTGATCCGTTTCGATTAATAATTGGGGTATCTTTTCCCGAAACGGACTATTACTCAAACAAGGCTGTAAGTCTAGTTGGGATATATTCTCTGCTTTTGCTCCAGGAAACCAATGTCCCGCATTGGTTAGCAGATTATAACGAGCCTTGCCATATTCGATCATGTCGTAAGCTAAAGCTAAATTCCGCAGCCAGAGAATGACGGGTAAATTGACGTTACCAGGCGTGTCTTGATATTCAGGTAAACCAACTTTCCAGTTTTCCAGCCAGTCTTTACCGAGTACGACGATCGCCTCCTGCTCTAAACGTTCTACAATAGGCGGTAGGATCTCCTCTGCTTGCTCTAGTAACGGCAAAACTTTGAGATGCTCGTCAAAATCGCTAGGTCTGGCTGCACCCAAACTGAGGGTGTGAACTTGAGGATGGGATAAACAAAAGAGGTCGTTAAACACCATTGGGCTGAGTGGCTGGCATAGCTCTACTAGCTTGGGACTGGGATTATAAAGGTGTCCTCCTTTGTCAGAGGGAGAAATGATAAATACCCCCATGTCTTGACGCTGGGCGGCTTCGATAGCCGACCAATTCCACTGATTAATGTAGTACCAGTGAAGATTTACATAATCAAACTCGCCAGTTTCAATCGTTTTGGTAATAATTTCTGTCGAACCATGGGTAGAAAAGCCGATGTGCTTAACCTTTCCTGCTTCTCTAAGTCGTTTTGCTTCTTCTAGACAACCTCCAGGACGCATAGCGCGATGAAATGTCTCTTCGTTGTTAATGCCGTGAAGTCCTAGTAAATCGACGTAATCTAACTGACAAAAATTGAGGGACTGCTGAAACTTGCGGCGAAAGTCTAGCGGATCGGGCTGCGGTGAAATCTTGGTTTGAAAGATCAGTTTCTCTCTGGGAAATTGCGGTAAAATCTGACCTAGCTGCATTTCCGAGCTACCGTAGCCCCTAGCAGTTTCAATATGATTAATTCCTAATTCCCATGAACGGCGAATCGTCGCTTCTAGATTACGCTGATTGGCTGCGGGAATATCTGATTGAGGTAGATCCTGCCATTTATATTGATATCTCATGCCTCCGCAGGAAAAAACGGGCATCTGTAATTCTGTGCGACCAAAGCGCCGATATTGCATAACGAACTGTATCCTCTGGGATAATCAAACTAATGTTTCTTGATGTCTACCTCGACAGCTATCATTTTAAATATTATTGGGGCAGAGTAGGAGTATTCAGGCTAATTAATGAAAATTCTCTTGGTGGATGACGAAACTGAATTGAGCGATCCCTTGAGCCGTATTTTGTTACAGGAAGGCTATCAGGTAGATGTGGCTAACGATGGTGCAACAGGAATGATTTTAGCCTTGCAGAATCAATATGATTTGCTGATTCTGGACTGGATGTTGCCCCACAGGTCGGGTATCGAAATTTGTCGTGAAGTGCGATCGCATTCCCTGGGGACTCCTGTTTTGTTTTTGACCGCTAAAGATACGGTAGACGATCGCGTTGATGGTTTGGATGCTGGCGCAGATGACTACCTGGTTAAGCCATTTGAACTGCGGGAATTGCTGGCGAGAGTAAGGGCTTTACTGCGGCGCTCAACTCTAGAAACTACTTCAGAAACTGCGAGCGATCGCCTGAAGGTAGGAGATTTAGAGCTGGATCTCGATAATCAGATGGCATATCGTCACGATCAGGCGATCAATCTTTCGGAAAAAGAGATTAAACTCTTGACCTACTTTATGCAGCACCCTGATCGGCTTTTAACCCACGAAGAAATATATTGCTATCTGTGGCAAGCAGACGAGCAGCCCAGTAGTAATGTTTTAGCGGCATTGGTTAGATTATTGCGGCGCAAGATTGAAATTAAAAACGAAACTCAGTTGATTCATAC
>JBCCNG010000699.1:0-2244 GCA_039025955.1 Cyanobacteria bacterium P01_C01_bin.72
CTGGGTCGAATCAACGTGCAAGAATAAGCGTAACTATTATCGTAGCCGTGATCGCAAACTCAACAGTAAAAAAGAGCAATATGCGATCGCTTCGGGCAAAGTTTTGCCTACTCAATTTGAGATTGTCCCCGATGTTCATCGTGCCGAGCTGATACTCTATGGCAACCGACCAAATAAGCTGGGAGTGGTTAAAGGAGGAGTTAAGGGATTTCAAGTTTTCATTTATCTTGGTAGCAGCTTAGTTTCTAAATCAAATTACGTTGCCTGTGCGGGGATGATTCAGGCGGATTTAGAGTCGGCGATTGATCAGGCATTGGAACAAATCGATAGGCTTTACGGAATAAAAACTTATGGAGAGATTCAGTGGAAGTTGCCAAAGTAGACTCAGTTTATAGTCAAGAGGTCCTTAATTTTATCGACGCAGACAGCAAATATTTCACGCCTCTTACTACAATCAAGTTTGCCGAAGCGGGAAAATATTTTGCAGATTTAGCCGAAGTCCTCAACTACAGTACTCAACGCTGGTTAAATAACTGGCTTAATCAAAACTACGGAGAGAATGATTACTGTGAGGTAGAGCCTGACTGGTCAGACTGGCTTAATTCGCGCACTCAGCAATCTGTCAGCGTTGCTTTTCTGGCTAAATATCAAGATCAGGAGCGTAGTGGTAACGACTATCCAGATACAAGACAAAGTTGGGCTAAAGTTAGCAATCTCGATGAGAAGATAGAAATCGATTTTACCGCGGCGATTGCTACGGCTCACGCTGAAGATATTGCTGCCTGGTCTAGTTTGATTAGCAATTGTATACCAGCAACAAAAGCGATCGCGTTTTCTGAGTTAACTCAAGCTTTAGACTTGACTCCTGCTCAAATTTATTTAGGCATTATTCTAAGCGATGATCGCTTTACAATCAGTAAAGATGAGGAAAACGATTTCTACGGTGGATTTTTTGTTTCCTTTCCTTGACACTCTCGCCGTTAATTAATTTCCCAAAATGCTTCTAGAATTTACACCCGTCCCTACAACCAAACCGATTATTGCCAGCAGCAGTATTACTCCAACAGTTATCAAGACTAAGGGTATTGATGAAGCCTTTGATGAATTTCTCAATTTTGAGGTAGCCAATGGCGCTGCTAGCCCTGACACTATTGCTAATTACAGGTCACAGTTAAAGCTGTTCTTGCAATGGTGTATGAATCATAACCTCAATCCTCTTTTATTTGATAAAAGACATATCCAGCAGTATCGTGAATATTTAATTAAAGAAAAAAACTATAAAACGGCGACAATCAAGCTAAAGTTGCAGGTAGTCAAACGCTTCTATGCTGCATTAATAGAACACAAGCTGATTGAATATAATCCCGCTAAGACTGTCAAAGCTCCTGTAGAAAGGCGATCTGAAAGCAAAATTCAGTATTTAACTTTGGAGCAGGTAATTGAACTATTTAATCTTGTTAAAGGTGACGATCCAAAACTCAAACGTGATCGTGTGATTTTGGGTTTGATGGCACTTCAAGGACTGCGAACCGTAGAGGTTCAGAACTCAAGCTTTGGGGATTTGTTTCAGCGGGGTAACAGATATTTGCTTGAGGTAAATAGTAAGCGTGCGACGCGAGAAATTATCCTCAGAGAAGATCTCTATTACTGGCTTCTCGACCATTTAGCAGGAAAGAAGTTAACTAAAGGACTACCTCTAATTACCAGTCTATCGGGCAACAATTATGGAAAAAGAATTTCTCGCGATGGCTTGAGAAAGACTGTTAATAGCTACTTAAAAGCAATTGGCTTAAGAGGGGGAGAAATCGAGTTGAGTAATCACAGCTTAAGGCACACTTTCGGAACTCACGTATATGCTTCTACAGGGGATATTCGACTGGTTCAAAAGGAGCTTGGTCACGCGGACATAAAAACCACAACCAAGTATGTACATCTATCTAAAAATGTTGCCGCTGCCGATTTTATTGAAATTTAAGTTTTCTATCTCAACTGTTCTATTTTTCCATTTATCAAACAATTATTAACTTTAGAAAAATATATCTGTAAATCAGAAACAGTGGTATTTTTTGGAGCATTTAGCCAGTTAGATTTATCATAGATATCCTGCGATATACTGTTAAACAGGCTATTACTATCGTTGTGATATTTACCTAGAAGACAAATTAATTTTGAAAGATTTACCATTCTTCTATTTAATGATCTTTTTAACTTCCCATTGATTTCAATGTGGTCTAATAGCAAGTC
>JBCCNG010000700.1:0-2237 GCA_039025955.1 Cyanobacteria bacterium P01_C01_bin.72
AAAATTCTTCTAAGATACTGTCTACTAAATCGTTTTTGTCGTATCGATAGACAGCCGGGTCTATTATTCGATTTAATACACATATTTCACTAGATATTTCGAGTAAAAATAAGCAAACATGGCATTACGTATAGAGGTTAGGACATAATCAGATCAAGAATGGATGTTGTTTTAATTTGTTAGCTTTCATCCTTCATCCCTTATCCTTACGGGCAGATACATTAGCTTGTCCTGATCCAATCTTGTACGACTATACGTAATCACCCTCCAAGGAAAAATCCCTTAACTCATTATGGATGGACTGTCTTTGATCATATGCCCGAATTATTTGTTTGCAGCTTAGGCGTTAATAATTTGCAATTTATGCGTTAACGACACTAGGTCTAGTTTAGACTAACGACAAATACTGATTTTTACGGCGAAATATGACCAACTATTGCGTTAATGTCGATCAGCTACGACAGGTTTCCCAGACTCTACTAATTACTCTTTACATGAGAAGTTTGGAAGCAAGAAGACCAGACGGCATAATTCAAGATCGTAAATCAGTGGAGATTATTGAGCGGATTAATTATAATTTTTCTGGCTACAATTCCGAGGTTAGTCAAGCAATTATTGCCATTCGCACTAAAGTAATTGATGAGCTAGTCCAGAAGTTTTTAACCCAGTATCCCCACACTACTATCGTCAATTTGGGTGCAGGTTTGTGTACCAGATTCTTTCGTTTGGATAATGGTCGAGCCAACTGGTTTAATATTGACTTGCCTGGAGTTCAGCCAGTATGGGATAGTTTGATTGGCACATCAGAGCGATCGCAATATCTGAGTTATTCAATTTTAGATTTTGCCTGGATCGAACAGATCAAAGCAGCTCAACCCCAACAGGTTTTATTTGTCGCTGAAGGTGTGCTGATGTTTTTGTCGGAATCAGAAGTTAAACAGCTTATTGCTACAATTCAGGCTAATTTTCCCCAGTCAGAAATGATTTTTGACTCTTTAGGCGTATTTTTAGCCCAGAATAGCAATCTCAACTCTGGGAAGCTAGGAATTGAGGCATCCTACAAATGGGGAATCAAAAACTTACGGGCGATCGAAACCTGGAATAAACAGGTAAAATTAATCGAGTGCCATTACTATTTAGACCGCTACAAAAAGCGTTTGGGATGGCTCGGACTATTTAGCTATCTACCCATGCTAAGACGACAGGTAAAAATAGGTCGTGTCAGATTCATCTAAGGGACGAGAATTCAATGTGCTTGAAACAACAGGAATTACACTCAAGAAGTGTGGACGGATCTACGACCGCTTAGTTTACGGCGAAAAATGGCAAATTCTGCCTAGTAAATCCAACCATTTTCTTTAACAGCGATTAAATCTCTGAGTTAACAATGACAACCAAACAAACCTCCCAGTCCTGGACAATATGTCCCAAGTCTAATGCGACAGCTAAACTACGGCTTTTTTGCTTTCATTATGCAGGTGGTGGGGCGGCAAGTTTTCGCACGTGGTCAAATAATTTACCATCGTCGGTAGAGGTTCACTTAGTCGAATTACCAGGACGTGGATTTCGTTTAAAAGAGAAAGCGTTTGCGAGTTTAGACCCACTGGTGATAGCGACCGCCAATGCTCTCCATCATCATTTGGACAAGCCCTTTGCTTTTTTTGGTCATAGTATGGGTGGACTGCTCTGCTTTGAACTAGCTCGTCTATTGCGCCAAAAGCATGGCTTACATCCGACTCATCTATTCGTTTCAGCTTATCGCGCCCCCCAACTTCCTGACCCAGATCCACCAATTTATAACTTACCAGACTCGGAATTCATAGCTGAACTAAAGGATCTTGAAGGAACTCCTCAAAAGGTTCTAGAGAACGCCGAGTTAATGCAACTTCTGATGCCAACCTTGCGCGCTGACTTTGCCGTTGTCGATACTTATAAATATACTGCCGAACCGCCACTAAATTGTCCCATTACAGCTTTTGGGGGTTTACAAGACCGAGAGGTTAGTTACGAAGAATTAAAGGCTTGGAAAGAACAAACAAAAGGGAAATTCTCTTTACAAATGCTTCCAGGCAATCATTTTTTTATTCACTCGGCACAGTCACAGTTACTTCAATATTTATCTCAATCTCTCAGCATAATAATTGATAATATAGGTACAGCGGCTTACAAAGACTAAAGCTCTGAATTGCCAAAACTTTTGTTTTCAATGAGCTAGTACCGCTTCGCTGAAGTAATAG
>JBCCNG010000701.1:0-2236 GCA_039025955.1 Cyanobacteria bacterium P01_C01_bin.72
GGAGAACCTTTACTGTCTAATATTTGCTGGAAACGTTCCCACATCTGCCCTGGACCGTATACTGGATAGTTGAATTCCTTAATTAAAGTTTTGGTGTCGTTACTCTTAAACAAGGCATTTAACACAGCTTTTTTAAAAGACAAGCCTTTGATGCGCTGTGCCGCCCAATCAGCCCTAATTTCTGTACAGGGAATTCCCCATACTTTCTCGGTATAGGTTTTAAAGAAGGTCTGAAACAGACGTTTACCGAAGCGATTGGAAACCCACTGCTCAAAATTTTCCTCTACTGGATAGGGTTTGACTTTTGCTTTAAAATAGCTCCAGAGAATTAAAGTGCTGTTAAGCAAACCCAGGTTTGTTAGCGCATTGTAAGGTTCTAAGGGATAGCTAAAAAACTTATTTTTATAGTAAATCCGCGATATCCGAGGAACTTTAATCAACTCATTTCCCATTACCTCTTGCCATATTTGCTCGATTTCCTCCACTTTCGTAAAGAAACGATGTCCGCCTATATCGAAGCGATAGCCGTTATAAGTTTCCGTTCGCGAGATGCCTCCTACCCGATCTGCTTTCTCCAACACAACTGATTTGCGACCGTGTTTACTTAGTTCGTAAGCTGCCGTCAAACCTGCTGGCCCAGCACCAATAATAATAGTAGGAATATGACTCATTATTTTATATAAAATGCGGTGCGTTTGTTTAGATATATATAACGTCTAGTGTGTATTGCCTTACGTGCTGTTAGCTTTAAAAAAATAAGCAAGGTTAAACTTTAAAAAGTGAAATAAACTTAATTCATGTTTGAAATACATTGCCAGCAATAGATTTTAAAGCTTTTTAATTCACACTAAGCGTATCAATAGTTTTCAAACCATCTTGCAGGATTTTACATCCATCTCGGCTAAATGCCTATTTGTTTGTTCGCTATTTATCCCAATAGACTTTACTTGCAGTTCGTAAAATTTGCCCCGCCAAGATAGCAGCACCAAAACCATTATCAATATTAACTACGCCAATTCCCGCTGCACAAGAATTTAACATCGTTAACAGCGGTGCAAGACCACTAAAGCTTGCTCCATAACCAACGCTAGTAGGTACAGCAATTACAGGACAGTCTGCCATTCCTGCCACAACGCTGGGTAATGCCCCTTCCATCCCTGCGACAACAATCAGCACGTCAGCATCATAAATAACCTGGCTATTGCTGAGTAAACGGTGAATTCCTGCTACTCCCACATCCCAAAGACGAATTACTTCAAAGCCACATAATTCGCCAGTAATTGCGGCTTCTTGCGCTACGGGAATATCCGCCGTCCCCGCCGTCAAAATAGAAATCTTGCCGTTTCTAGTTGGGGTTTGCGGCTTAGAGAGAGTGCAAATTCGCGCCAGTGGATAATAAATCAAGTCGGGAATTGCCGTCTGTAGTTCCTCATATACTTCTGGTTTAATGCGAGTCGCCATCACCACTGCGTTATCCGATCGCATGGCGGTAATAATTTTAATTAGCTGTTCTACTGTTTTATCTGCGCCCCAGATAACTTCAGGAAAGCCAGTTCTAAGCTGTCGATGATGGTCGATTTTGGCAAAATGATCGAGACTTTCAAAGGGTAGATGCTTGAGTTTTTCCAAGGCGCTATCTGGACTAACATCGCCATCGGCGATCGCCTGGAGGAGTTGTTTAATTGCTTCTGGCTGGGTCATATTGAAGGGATGAGGAATAAAGGATGAGGATTGAGGATTAAAAAATAAATCAGCCTCCTAAAGCAAATCCTCTGATAATCAAAATCATAGATCAAATTTATTGACTGGCGTTAGGCAATCCAAACCAGAAGACTTCTTTTATCAGTGAACAGTTAATTTCTCTTTGGGTCTAATATTCCAGCTTCTTTATGTTGTATGTTCCAGTTGGGATTCAATCCCCAATTGAAACCTGACAAAGGCGATGGTTTGCCGCATGTACTGATAACTGATAACTGATTGAATAAGTTTACTATAAGCACTCGTTTTAGCAAACCAGAAATAGTTTAGTAATTTGTATACTTTACTTTACTTAATTAAGAAAAATAAGCCAGAAAAAATTACGCAAATCCAACGGTTTAGAGCTACAATTAATGTGGCTTTAGGGACTACAGTACCAAAAATATTTTCAACCGCTAAAACCCCTGTATTATCGTCACGATATTTTCTTATTGATAATGACTTCCCTTGATAACTGATTTTTTTAACAAACTGTTAC
>JBCCNG010000702.1:0-2223 GCA_039025955.1 Cyanobacteria bacterium P01_C01_bin.72
CATGATGTACGAATGATTCAACAATATCTTGGCCACAAGAATATTCAACACACTGTACGTTATACAACGCTTTCGGCTGATTGCTTTAAAGAGTTTTGGTCAGACTAAATTTCCTTAGCGACCAAAATTTCTCCGTTGCTATACAAAAGCCATTACTAAAAAAAATCTCCTGCGGTCGCGATCATTGTTGGTACAGCGATCGCTTGTAAGGTAGAGAAAAATAGCCAAAATTGACTATCATTTTACAAACAAATGATTGCCTACCAAATCGATCGATAATTATGTGATTAGCTCTAGCTATTACTTTTGGGAGAACAAAATTGTTCCATTTCCTCCAAACCAGACTCCCTGACTTCTAAAGTTTTGATAATCCAATAAAAACTAAATACCAAAATGGCAGCAGCCTCAATCCAAAAAACAATACTTCCAGTTTCGCCAATTACTGTCAGCCACAAGGCAGCTCCTATTGGCAAAGCAAGTATTAGAATGCCCAAAATCCAGTAAATACCATAATAAAATTGTTTGCGTTCTCTACTCAGAGGGCTTTTTTCCAACGAGCCTTTGGCTTGAAAAATGCAAACATAGGCGATCGCTGCAAAGAAAGAAATAGCGCAGATACCATGCCAAAATGGTGCGGTAAATGTATCGCAAGCTAATTTTTCAGCAGGAGCCGATGTGGGTATTAGAGCAATTCCTACCGCTAAAAATCCAGCCCCATCCAGTACAAAATCTTCTGTAGTTGTATAGCCTTTATATGAATACAAAGAAGCTCCAACGGCAAACAAAATTCCGACAAAAACATCTCTCAGTTGGGTGTGATAATAGGCACTAATCGAACCTTGTAGTTTAAGATCTAGTAGCAGCATTCCAACTAACCACAAAAGAAAAGGAAAGATAATACTTAAGCTGGCTATGATAACTCTTGTAGAGAAATAAGTATCGAGAATATGTCTGCGGAAACGACTAGAATCATCGCTCTCAAAAACCATTCTCATTCGGTTTTGGGCATCTTGAAGTAAAGTATAGCGAGTCATAGGATTACAGAATAATACCTACAAATGATATTACGTCTGTATTTTGGAACATCCGAACGTAGTGATTTCTTAAGGTTAGATGTTCTTGAACCTCGCATGATGTCTCTTTCTTTTGCATCTTATTCAACTAAGAATTGAGCTATTGCGTTATCATTTCACCTGCGATTGCACGTATATTCGATCTGCTACGAGCGATTACCTTTCTCTTACCAACAAAATTAAACTTAAATTCACTTAATCATGGGAAGATAATTTAAAAACTCTTAAAAAAATCGATTGTGAGTTATCTGCTCTATTCTCTAGCAGAACAATTAAAGCTACACGAACCCGTACCAGTAACTCTCCACCCCGCCGCCGTATACCTTAGTTCCTTGAGTGAAGGTTCGCGTCGCACCATGCTGTATTCCCTCAATGCGATCTCGGAACTCCTAACCGATGGTGAATGCGACGCTTTTTCTCTCGATTGGTCAAAAATACGCTACCATCACGCCGCCGCCGTTAGAACTGCTTTTAAAGAACGACTCGCCCCCACTACCACCAACAAAATGCTCGTGGCACTGCGTCGGGTACTAACCGAAGCTTATCGCCTCGATTTGATGGATGCCAACGACTATCACAAAGCCATCGATCTGCCCAACGTCAAAGGAACGGGAAAGCTTAGGGGTAGAGCTTTAAGTGTTAGCGAAATAGAGAGTTTGATTGCTAGTTGTTACGAACAAGGAGATGCCCTTGGCTTGAGGGATGCGGCGGCGATCGCCATATTGCGTTGTGGCGGTATTCGCCGACAGGAGATGGTTCAAGTAAAGTGCCAGGATTTATGTCTCAAGACTGGGGAATTAAACATACTCAAGGGCAAGGGGAACAAACATCGACTGGTTTATCTCACTCCCGATGCGATCGCCTTGGTTGAAGATTGGTTAAAAGTTAGAGGAAGTACCCCTGGGGCGTTAATTTGTCCCGTCCATCGAGGGGGAAAGATTACCCTACGTCACTTTGCCAGTAACGGCGATGGTATTTACAAGCTAATTAAAGCCAGAGCGCAAAAGGCAGGGATAAAACACTTTTCCCCCCATGACTTTAGACGCACCTTTTGCACCGACCTCCTCGAATCGGGAGAAGATGTGCTGACAGTGCAAGAATTAGCAGGACATTGTTCCCCCGCTACCACCGCTAAATATGACAAGCGGGG
>JBCCNG010000703.1:0-2221 GCA_039025955.1 Cyanobacteria bacterium P01_C01_bin.72
CTAGAAGCTAAAGGCTAATGGCTACGATCTAGTTAATCTCAAACGAAGCTTATTCAATCAAAAACGACTATAAATTAAAATTTCTGGCTAATAATCTGGCATAGGTTATAAAACCCTGCTTTTGTAGTTCGATTTGCTGTAAATCTAGGCGATCTTCACATTGCTGACAAAGTAAAAGAAAAGTATGGGTATTGAGCAATAGTCCTTTCACCAAAGCTATTTCTGGATAGTCAGTCTGAATGCGATTAATTTTAAAAAAGCGATCATAATCTTGGACTTCCCAATTTTTTAGAGGAGTTTTGGTATTTTCTATCTTGACGGAAGTTTGATCGATCGCATCTAAGTATTCGAGCAAACGAGCTACCTCTGATAATGCTTCCTCTACCGAACTTTTTGACAAAGCTTGAAGAAATAACATCAGAACTTCACTCAATTGCTCCTGAGCTTCCTTATCTAGCTGACTCTCTATGGGAATATCCCAAGGGACGAGTAAATCTAGCTCGCGATCAAATTCATTCTCGGACGATGACATTGAGCATTTAACATTGAGCATTGAGCATTGACGAGCGACCCCGCGTCGCCGTAAGGCGCAAGGGAATGCGCGAGTTTGAGCATTTAATATTGAGCATTTACTGGTGCAGCAACACCTGAGAAATAACTCATCACATACTACCTGTTACCTGTTACCTGTTACCTGTTACTTGCTTGTTCTTCCATATACTTCCTCAGGCTGAGAGGACGCATATCAGTCCAAACTTCTTTGATATATGCCAAGCACTCAGATTTTGTACCGCTCTTTCCTTCGGCTCTCCAACCATAGGGAATTTCTTTGTATTCTGCCCAAATGGAGTATCTTTCTTCTTCGTCCATGACGACGAGATAAATAGTCTTATCTTCTTGGTTATCCTGACTCATGATTTAATTTCTTAGATAAATTCTGCCTGTTGTAGTGTTTGCAAACTGTTCTGCCAAGCTTCTCGAATAAAAATTATATCTTCTTTGGTATGGGCGGTAGATAAAAATCCGCCCTTATCTCCATTACGTAAATGAATGCCTTGATTTAGCAGTTGATAGGAGAGTAAATTTACAGCAGTGGGAGATATTTTACTCTGGGAAAGGGCGATCGCCATAAACGAACCAAAGCAGGTAAACTTAACTGGGATATTTTCTCTTTCAGTATATTGATTTAATTGGTTAACTAGATCTGATGTGCGCTGATTTAATTCTTGGTAGAGAGTACCGCCGCGATTTTTGATTTCCGATAAAACAGCTTTGGCTGCGGCTAATGCTAGAGGATGTTTGCAATATGTCCCTGCAAAGAAAGTAGTCTTTACAGTGGGGCTGCTATCATCGCCATAATTCCAAATCCCACCATCAATCCTTGCCATATATTCGGCTTTTCCAGCGATCGCCGAAATAGGCATTCCGCCACCCATAATTTTACTATAGGTAACCAGATCGGCTCGAACATCAAACCATTCTTGCGCCCCTCCAGGAAGTAGTCGAAAACCCGTTACCATTTCATCAAATATTAAGATAATTCCCAATTTTTCGGTAATATTTCTTAAATCTTGCAGAAATTCTTGGGGCTGAAGTTCGGGACAACGGCTTTGTATGGGTTCGACAATCACCGCCGCTAAATTTTGGCGATTGGCTTCGATAATATCTAGAGAGCTAGGATTGCCATAGTCTAAGACCAAGATATCTTGAGCGGTGTTTTGGGATACACCAAGAGCAGCAGGTACGGCGGTAGGATTTATATTGGATTTTAGGAGTGATTGTAAAGGGCTAGCAAGAGTCTGTAGCCAATTGTTAGAGCGATCAATAACTCTATTTGCCGCTTTTTTAGCATACTCGGTAATTCTGGCTCTTACCAAAGTACTATCATTATGACCGTGATAGGAGTTGGTAAAGATAGCAATCTTTGGTTTGTTGGTAGCAGCCCGAGCAATTCGCATTGCCGTCATTACTGCTTCCGTACCCGTATTGCTGAGAGTAACGCGCTCCATCCCCGAAATCTCGGCAACTAAAGCCGCGACCTCTCCCGCTAGAGAATTTTGGGGACTAATTTGCATTCCTTGCTCTAACTGTTGGGAGATCGCTCGTTTGACAAAATCTGGATTATGTCCGAATAGGTTAATCCCGATTTTGTTAAACAAGCAATCTCCCAACAGTTAGAGAAGGGAATGCAAATTAGTCCCCAAAATTCCCTAGCGGGAGA
>JBCCNG010000704.1:0-2221 GCA_039025955.1 Cyanobacteria bacterium P01_C01_bin.72
GTTTATTTTTATTGTCTGCTACTGCTTGATTGATTTCATCATGGAACTTGACAGCATCTTTCAGCATTTCTAGATTGAAATTTGGTAGTGTCTCAGGAACTTCTGCTAGTCGATAATCTTTACCTTTGTACTTGAGAACTGCCAAGGTAGGTAATAGCTGATAAACTGAAGGTAGCGATCGCATAACATCGGTTAAATCGATAGATGCTTTCTTAAAGCCATTAGAGATGAAGTTAAGTGCATTCAGCGAACCACGATAAGGCGTGCCAAAAGTAAATAAGGCTCTCGCATCCTTCCAGCCACCTAAAACTTCTAGATAATAACGAGAAACCAGTCCACCCATACTATGGGCTAACAAAATCACCTTGGCATCATCGTTACCACTAAATTTACGCCAAGCTTCTAAGCGGATATCTAATAATCGTTTTAGAGTCTTAGCACTAAAACGGTTGTCTCTGCGCCAGTCGTAAGGGAAGTGATAAAAATTTGCTGCTTTAGCTTCAGGATCTTTGTAGATATCTCCTTGAGTAACCTGAAAATTATCGGTAATTGATTTAGAAGTTTGGGAATAGCCGTCCAGGATCTTGACTAATCCTGGAATAAGCTGTGCATCCTCTACCAGGCGATCGGGCGTAATGCCATCACCAAATTCATCCCCGCCAGAATCCTTTCCTTCTAGCTTGAGAGCCTGTAAATTTTTGCCACCACTTTTAACTATGTCAAAAATTGCTCTAGTTGATGCGCCCCATAAGTCTTTATCATTTTGCTTTAAGACCGTACCAGTAATTCCAGGCAAAATTACGACGATATCTTTCATTGGAGACTTCTTGTTATCTGCCACGTTATATATTCCTCACATATGAAATTAAATTGGTGTATTTTCTACTCTCAGCATTTTTGTTTTGTAATACTATTAAGTGCCACGAACTTTGAATGACAAAACAAAACTGTAAGTTGAGAATTTCAGAGATCAATTAGCAAGATTAAGTTATCGCAATTTATTAATCATTTGACTAAAATCTGCTGCTCGATTGGATAATTCTGTACGCATAATTTCGCTAGCTTTTTCTAAAACTTTGACTTCTGTTTCCGCGCCTTTTTTGCCTTCAACTTCGCAGTCAAAACGAAAATATGTCAGCTTATTGCTGGGATTATTAGCAATGTTAGTCAGGGCATTATCAACAGATTCTTCTTGTCCATCCAAAAAGATTTTGAAAATATTCTTGAGCCACCAGCTAATATTGTCATCAGGCTTGCCAGTTTCAGGCACAACTTTAGGAATGCCCGTTCCCAAACTAACTAAAACCAGTTCTTCATCCCCCCATCTAGCCTTAGCCTCTGAATATGCTAGCAATGCTGGGCTACTGGCAAAAACCCCACCATCGGTGAAGTAAGAACCGTTGATTTCATGGAGGGGGTGAGTCTTAGGAACCGAAGATGAAGCCATCACAGCATCTTTAATCAGGGTCGTGTTATCACTTCCCCAGGAGGTAAACAGATGCGGCTTTCTGTCCGTAACGTTGTATGCCGTAACGATTAGTTTTTCCGTGTCCTCCATCTCGGCAAAAGCACCAGAGCCAAAGACTTCGTTAATCACCCCCATCAAACCACTAGGGTTGTATTTGGGATATTTGCCTTCATTGAGAATTGGAATATCAAACTGGGCACGATTTTTTGCCCCAGCACCAAAGATTTTTTCCGCACTGCCGAGGTAAATATTCCTAATTTCCTCAGCGGACATCCCAGGTCTATTTACTCCTTGCAAGCCTCTTAGAGCAGCCGCACTGATTAAAGAACCTGTACTTGTGCCAACAAAAAGATCGAAGGTTTGTTTAAGGCTTTTGCCTAATTTATCTTCAATAGCGATGCACACTTCGACAGGAATTACGCCATACATCCCGCCACCATCAATTGATAGGATTTTTTTCATGGAAAAATAAAACGTTCTCCCATACATATGCAGGGCAGTGCAAGGTTGCTGTCTGATCTGAGTGCAACTGACAAATTCATTGATTTGTTCATTCTCCAATTTGATCTGAGCGCAGATGACAATAATACATACAAAATCGCCCGGCAGACGGTGCGGAGGTCCACGAATTCGTGTGGACCTGTAGAGTAGGAGAAGGATTTTGATTCACTACTTTGGAATATGATTTAAGGGGGAGAGCTCCTTGCCTGAGCCCTTGTCATTAAAGGAAAAATGCTCCACTCCTCCTCAAAA
>JBCCNG010000705.1:0-2214 GCA_039025955.1 Cyanobacteria bacterium P01_C01_bin.72
AGCTACACTTTTGCTCATTAATTGAAAGCATATTTTGGTAATCGGATTTAGCATGATGTCACTGCAGCGTTGTCGAAGTTAACCTGGGGATATGCGGCTAATTTGCTCTTGGCGATCGCAAACATTGCCGAGTAAATATCTACCCCGTAATATTCTGCTGGGGATTTTGTCTTAGTATCAATCGATTATATTTGGCTGCATCAATAGATTTTAAGCTTCATCAAAACTTTAAGTAGAAAATATTTTTTCAGGCAAATCTAGTGCAGCTTTGAGTTACGTAATTCTACTTAGTAGTAATTACCATTTTTTATTTGAAACTAGCGTTGCCAATTCTATTTTGAGCGATTATGATTGTGCCTGAAAACAACCCCAGTATATTCACGTAAGTGAGGTTACTGAGAAAAATAAAGTTAGTTAATAACATTATTGCGATCGCCAATGAAAAAGCAGACAGCAGCGGCAATTGTTATCTCCCAAAATAATACTGTGCTTGCCCTAAAAAAATATCAGTATTTAACTTAATCTTTTGCCGAAAGCCACCTTGAGGTTTATTTCCTGAGGAGTTTACTCAAGACTCAAGAACCAACATTTAGTTAGATGTGACAGTAAAAAAAATGACACACAAGCCAAGAATTAGAATATTGACAAGATTAAGAATAGTTAGGCTTACTAGACTATTAGTTAGCCTTATAAATTATTAGATTAGCATTATCAAAACTATTCCCATAATAGCTACCTATTTCTCAGTTTATAGCTTAGATATACAGTAAATACTATTACTTATCACTAACAAATAGTACCGTAGATAATTAACTAACCAAACAATCTTGGCAGATTGTATCTACAACATCTAGCCATAACTACAGAGTAACCGCTACTCAAAAAATAATTCTTTTCAAGCTTTAACTATTGGTACGGGGTTGATTTTATGCTACCCAAATTTGAAAATTGAGCCTGTTCTAACTAGCAATATTCAATATCAAATCTCCCAAAATCTAGTCGATATTGTTCCTTTTTCTGATTTCTCGGCTCTAACTCAAATCATCACTACCCAAAACTCATGAAAATTGCTGTCATCGGCGCAAGAGGTATTCCTGCCAAATTTGGGGGAATCGAACGCTATTGTCAAGAACTCTATCCGCAAATTGTCGCTCGTGGACATCAAGTAGACCTCTATGTACAACCCAGCTATCAGCATCAATCTTGGTTTTCTAGCTTTATTTATCAGAAAATGAAGGTAATTGCCCTGCCTTCTCTGCCAGGAAAACGCCTCAGTTTGCTTAATTCGGCTTTAAATACTATTTGGGCAACTTTTGGCAAATACGATGTAATTCATCTTCATGGTATTGCTGCCGCCTGGTTTGCCTGGTTTCCCCAGATGTTTGGCGAGGCTTCAATTATCATGACCTGCCACCAGCTAGAATCGGCTGATATTCGCGCCTATCGGATTTTTCGCTGCCTGCTGCCTTGGCTGGAACAAATGGCGGTTAAATACACAGATGAAATCATAGTCACTTCCCCAGAATTAACCAGTTACTTCTGGCGTAAATATGGTGTTTGCCCTCAATATATTCCTAATGCCCCAGCAAAATACACGGTTAGCGAAAATAACCATAGCTGTCTTCGCGCTTTTAATCTAGACAAAAGTCAATACCTGCTTTATCTTGGCACATTTGAACCAGATCAAAGGCTAGACCTCTTAATTGAAGTATTTCAAAAACTACAGCCTCACAATTGGAAATTAGTGCTGGCAGGAGATATCAGCTACTCCTATCAGTACGGTAGCAAGCTGCTGCAAATGACTCGACAGCAGCACAACATTATTTTTACAGGAGAAATTGGCGGCAATTTTTTAGGAGAATTAGTTCGTGGTGCGGATATCTTTGTTAATCCGTCTAACGGCAATAATCTTTGCTCCTCGGTAGCGATGTTAGAAGCCATGCGGGAGGGAGTTCCTATTGTTGCCAGCGATACAGAAAATCATCGTCAATTAATTGGTCGAGATCGCGGTTTACTGTTTAGAGCAGGACAGTTCGACTCACTACTGATTCAGCTCAAATATGCGATGTCTCGCCCCAAACTGCTGTTAGCCATGGCAAAAAAAGCGCAGACATATATTGCGGTTAACCATAACTGGGACAAAGTAATTTATAAAAATTTGTTCTTATATCTGCAACTAACAACCAAAATTACCCTACAGCCATCCCCTCAAAC
>JBCCNG010000706.1:0-2212 GCA_039025955.1 Cyanobacteria bacterium P01_C01_bin.72
ACAGGAGTTAGAGTCTTTTATTGGTATTGAGGCGGTCATCTTCAATATTTGGGATACTGAAGTCATCAGTCGCGCCATTGTCCAGACTATTGTTGATTATTGTGCGACAAAAACCGCCCCAGTTATTTTTCCTTTGCCTTCAGAGCAAATGCTGGTCAATAGTGCGATCGCTTTGGGGGAAAATCATGAGTCAGAGTCGTCTTCTTCAATTGATCGCAATCCACCTACCGTGATTCCTGCTGCACCCTATTTTATTCTGCGCCTGCCAAATCAAGCTAGTCTTGCTGATTTAGAGTTACCTGATTCAGGACAGATTTATTTGTCCAGTAGTCTGGAAGACAGCATCGATCAGACGATCTCCATGGTTAAATCAAATTAAAGGAATTTCTGGCTTAAACTTGCTACAAGAGTATCAAGACGCTCAATCATAGCCGAGTTAATGTTTTTTGATTTATCTTCTTTTATTCAGCCACCGCTTACAAGATCTCTCTCTGAATCTGTTCTCTCTATGAATTGGTTTCATCCCCACAAGGTTATTGTTCAAGGTATTACTGACTATCAGGCTGCTTTTTGCGCCACTCAGATGAAAGCCTATGGTACTGATATTATCGCGGGGGTTAGTCCTGGTCACAGAGGGACGTTAGTGGAGGATATTCCTGTTTTTGATCTAATCGAACAGGTGCAAACTGAAATTGCTCAGGTAGATATGAGTCTGATTTTTGTCGATTCCTATCAGGTGTTGGATGCGGCTCAAGAAGCGATCACTGCGGGAATTCGGCAAATTATTATTTTTACTCCTAGAGTGCCGCCTCAAGACACGATTAAATTGCTCAAGTATGCCCGCTCAACTAATACTTTGATTTTGGGGCCTGGTAGTCATGGAATCGTTATTCCCCAACAGGTTTGGCTGGGTAATTTACAGCCTCAGTTTTACCAGCCAGGCAACGTCGGTCTCATTACTTCCAGTCGGCATCTTTGCTATGAGGTTGCCGCAGAACTCAATCGGGCAGAGATCGGACAGTCAATAGTCGTTAGCTTGGGGAGCGATCGCATTATTGGCTCAGATTTAGCTCACTGGTTGGCAATTCTCAATGAAGATCCCCAAACCCAAGCAATTGTTGCCATTGGACAAAGAATAAATCAAATCGAATCAATCGTGGCATATAGCAAAAGTCATGGTTTTGAAAAGCCAGTAGTGGTCTATTTAGCTGGACTACAGGCACCCCAGGCTAAAGTTTATCGTGATGCCCTAACTATTATTAGCAATCATTTATCCGCTTCAATTCCTGTGGTTAATCGCGATCGCCAAACTACCGATGAGTTACGCAAAATCGGCATCAAAATAGCCCAAAAGCCGAGTGAGATTCCCGCCATAATTCAAGCAGAGCTATCCGCTGTTGAAAAATGACACTAGTGCTACGCACTGCACGAACATCGGTTGAAAATGGGCAGCAGTGTCCCTTTAAGACTAGGGTATTTGTGCGCTGATAGCTGATAGCTGATAGCTTAAAAACTAGTAAACAAGAACAAAGCTAATTCACATCAGACGTAAGTTTAGTTTTACAAAGCTTCCTATATTTCTATGGCAATTGATAACTTGTCGTATATTTTCCTGTTGATGAGGGATGAGGAGATATTATTTTGAACTGAAGAAGTAGAAGAGAGAACCCTATGAGTGAGTCATTGCCTGAGTCCAACAACGATGCTAGTGAGGCACAGCAAGCCTTAGAGAAGGAAACTAGATTACCGTTGACAGGATGGCAACAAGAGGTAGATCGAGGCTTAGAACTCGGTTTAGAAGCGGCTCCAAGTATTCGCGATCGCTCGATTCCTAATTTTTCTCGGGGGGAACTGCCTCACTATGCGGGAATTAATACCTTTCTTAAAGCACCCTATCTTGAAGATGTTAGAAAAGTGGGGGAATACGATGTGGCGATTGTGGGTGTTCCCCATGATTCTGGCACTACCTATCGTCCTGGAACGAGATTTGGCCCTCAGGGTATTCGACGTATTTCTGCCCTTTACACCCCCTATAACTTTGAATTGGGGGTAGATTTACGAGAGCAAATTACCCTTTGTGACGTTGGCGATATCTTCACCATCCCCGCCAACAATGAAAAGTCTTTTGACCAGATTTCCAAAGGTATTGCTTATATTTTTGCTTCAGGGGCATTTCCCATTATTTTAGGGGGCGATCATTCTATTGGTTTTC
>JBCCNG010000707.1:0-2199 GCA_039025955.1 Cyanobacteria bacterium P01_C01_bin.72
GATCTCTTTGTCAGTATGAGAACGAGCAACTATATCCAGGTGAGGGTTAATTTTGCTGGCAAGCTTGAGTAGAATCCTGGTGCTAGAAGGATCGGGAAGGGCGATGGCGATCGCTTTAGCCTGGGCTAAATGGGCTTTTTCGAGCACTAATTCGGAATCGGCATCACCAAAGATATAGGGGATTTGCTCCAGTCGTAAACTTCTAATTGCCGCCTCGCTATTTTCAATGACTAGGGTGGTGTAGTTGCGATCGCGCAATACTTTGACCAAAACCCTTCCCACCCTGCCATAACCAGCCACAACAACGTGGTTAGCAATGGTTTGAGGCAGGGAGATACCTTTGTTTTGTCGCTGTTTAATAAAATTGCCCACTGCGGGAATTGTAGCTAGCTTCTCGGATATTTCAGGAGAAACTTTCATGCCAATAGGGGTTAACACCAGGGTGATTGCCGTTGTGCCGATTAAGAGATCATATTGGTCTTGATTAATTAGTCCTAGTCTTTCTCCTAATGCCGCCAGCACAAAAGAAAACTCCCCAATTTGATTTAAGCCCAGGCTACTGGTAACGGCAGTTTTGAATGAATAGCCAAACTGCCAAATGATCGGCAAAATAACGCTTGCCTTGCCAATCATCACTAGTGCCACCAAGCCAATTATTACCCCCGAATTTTCCCAGAGAGTAACGGGATTAATCAACATGCCAATGGAAGCAAAAAACAGACTGGCAAAAGTATCTCTTAGGGGGATCATCTTCGCCAGTGCTTGATCCGCATAGTCAATTTCGGCAATGGTCAACCCTGCCACAAATGCCCCCATTTCAATCGATAAGCCCAGCTTAGCCGTTACCAAAGCAATACCCAAACATAAAGCAATTACCGTTAGCAAAAATAGCTCGCTGTTTTCTGTTTTAGCTACGGTAGTCATGAGACGGGGAATAATCCAATAGCCAGCGGCGATCGCACCAGCAAAAAATAATACCGCCTTGATGATCGCCGCAACTAGCGCGGGAAACAGATTATCGGGCTGGTTGAGGGCTGGAAGTACTGCGAGCATCAACCCTAAAGCCAAATCTTGGGCAATCAAAATTGCCAGCATGATCTGACCATGAATCGTGTTCACCTCCCCCCTCTCAGTCAAAGTTTTTAGCACTACCGCCGTGGAAGAAAGGGACAGCACCGCCCCGACAAAAATTCCTTCTATGGGGGTTTTGACCCAGCCTAATACTGTAGTTAGCAGTGCCACCAAGGCGATCGTCAAGCCGATCTGTAGTAGACTGCCCTTGATGGCAATATCTTTAACTCGTTTTAATTCCGCTAGGGAAAATTCTACCCCCAAGGCAAAAAGGAGAAAAGCAACACCAATTTCGGCTAAGGATTTAATTTCCTCAATCTGCGAGATTTGACCCAAGCCAAAAGGTCCAATAATTAAGCCACAAGCGAGATAACCTAGTAAAACAGGCTGGCGTAAGCGATGAGCAATAAACCCTGCCAGCGCTGATGATCCGAGTATAACGGTGATGTCAAAAACAAATGTATGGTTTACTCCTTCCATGAAATTAGTAGTTCCTCTTTAAAGGAGTAGTCAGTTGATTGCAATTTGATCCAATTTTAGATTGGGAATTATTATAGCTAAACCTACTTTAAAGAATAAAAAATAGACTTAAAAACCTCAAAGACCTAAATCTCTGAGGCTTAGATGATATTTCAGCTTAACTAGCTGGGAGACGTAACAGGAATACTTTTTCTCTGCTGTGTATTGCTGTGTATTGCTATATATTGCTTTTTCTCTGCTTACTTCTCAACACTAGGAACAATATCAGGACGCTCTTTACCTTCCCAACCAGCAGGACGTTTAGAGTTATACCAGGCGATCAAAGCAATAGAAACTGCGGCGAAAAAACCCAAAGCAACAACTGTCTTTGCAGCATAAAGAAAGTAAAATTTACTACTAGCGATTTGTACTAAAAGGTTAATAAATTTTTCTCTTTTCTTAATTACCCTTAAATTTACTCCCTAGATTATAGATATGACATTCAGCACATGAATTTTAGCTTTTAATAATTAATTATCTGAATATCAACCAATAGTTCGGACATTTTTTGATGAACGCCTACAAAGCCCAATTTATCGTTGACTATTTCAGTCTCAAACAAGGCTCAAACCCTATTATTTCGTTACTGATTCAATTTTGTCCGAACCA
>JBCCNG010000708.1:0-2192 GCA_039025955.1 Cyanobacteria bacterium P01_C01_bin.72
ATGTAGATCTATCTCATAAAAATCACGTAGAGAAAGTGCTGACAATCAAAGCATCTGTTTAGGTTTATTATTAGGAGTTAGTTTTGCGAGTAGCAATTCTCACCTTGCTGATTCCTAATTCTCATCAGTTTGCTTATTGGAGAATGCTAGGGTTTACCCAGCTTATTCAACTCTGCTGTTGAGTTCATTTGAGGAGAGAGATAAAGTAGTGACCTAGCTTTAGGACGGTTTTCATTAACCAAGGATATGACGTCCTGCTACTCCCTCCAAAGTATCAGGATTTCATACCCTAACTTCAAGATATGAGGCGATCGCATAGCTGCCTGACACAAGAACCTCAAAAGCTTACACTGTATAGAGTTTGCTTTTTTGCTAAGTAGAGCCATTGCTACATGCTTTTCAGAATAAAACATTGCCTTCTGATACACGAGATGAGGCATTAGTTTATCTGGTAGCAACTGATAATCCTCAAGTAGTTTCTGCCTTAAGAGAAGGAATGGAAACAAAAGATAATACTGATAGCTACGACTTAAGATGGCGTTGTTTTTTCGCTCTCAACAGTATGGGGGATAGTTATGCACGTCAAAAGCATCGTTTCTTCGCCAAGAATGAGGACAAATTTCTGGCACAGCAAGGTCATCAGATTCATAAACTTAAGGCTAAAGATAGTACTGGAAGATGGGCATATTATTTTGTTCATGTCGAATCCCATAATGAACAGGCATTTTTAGATGCACTAGAGTCAAATCGGAGCATTGATTTAGAAGACTTTGGTGAAGTTGTCGGCTCATGTTATGGAGAGCAACCTAATGATGAACTGCAAGCATTGCTAAAAAACAAGTATGGGTTTGATGTTTAGGAGAGAGATGCCAAATCTTGTTCTTTTTGTCCCTTTCTGCCTTGATGCTCTGGATTAACAGTACAATGCATAATATATATTTACATTAAGCAATATTTATCTGAGATATGAATTTAGATGTTGGCGCGATCGCCATTAGCCTATTATTAGGATTGATGACAATTTTATTCGTTTTAAGAATCGTCCTCACCTGGTATCCTCAAGCGGAGTCAAATAAGTTTCCCTTTAATTTGGTGGTATTGCCTACTGAGCCATTCCTCAAGCCTCTGCGTAAAATAGTCACACCAATCGGTGGTGTGGACATCACGCCAGTTATCCTTGTCGGAATATGTACTCTGCTACGAGAAATTTTGGTAGGTCAACAAGGATTAATCACCATGGCGATAAATCATTAAAGATTTAAAAAATTAGTGATTGATCACCTAAAACTGTCCTAACTTTTGTTTACGAATTAGCTCTAAAGACGAACAGGAATCTGCGCTGTTATTTCCTTGCCAATTTCAATTGAAGCTGTAGCCGCAGGAGATGGTGCATTACAAACATGAAGGGCATTTTCTCTGCTGATAAACAAGAAATCATCCACCATTGAACCATCGATTTTTAAAGCCTGCGCTCTCACCCCTGCGGGAGTGGGCTTGATGTCCTTAGCTTCAACTTCGGGAATTAATCTCTGTAGGCTACGGACAAAAATTGTTTTGCTGTAGGAGCGAATCATCTCCTGTAAACCATCTTGAGGATACTTAGCCACCAGCTTCCAAAAACCAGGATAGGTCATGGTTTCCATAAATTCCTTCAGGTCAAAATCAAACTTCTTATAAGCCTCCCGTTTAAAACCCAATACGGCGTTGGGCCCTGCATGAACACTACCATCTACCACAGGGTGGAAATGTACGCCTAAAAAGGGAAAATTGGGGTTGGGTACAGGATAGATTGCGCCGTTGACTAAATAGCGTTTTTCAGGAGTGAGTTCATAGTATTCACCACGGAAGGGAATAATTTTTGCTGGTGGTTTTACTTGAGCTAATTCTGCCAGGCGATCGCTATATAGACCAGCGCAGTTGATCAGGAACTCAGTTTGGTATTCTCCCTGATTGGTCTGAATAACGTAGCCTGTATTAGTTGCGACTAAATTTAGTACGCGGGTATTATGAAACAGTTCTACTCCCTGCGATCGCCCTATCTCCGAATACTTGAGACACACTTGTTTATAGTCAACAATACCAGTAGATTCGACTCTAATCCCTGCCAAACAACTAACATGAGGTTCGATCTCTTTTACTTGTTCTGGGGTTAGCTTACTAATTTTGAGCTGATTTGCTAAACCGCGATTGTA
>JBCCNG010000709.1:0-2173 GCA_039025955.1 Cyanobacteria bacterium P01_C01_bin.72
CAAATTAAACGAAGAGTGACTGGTGATCGCTCTATATTGCTCGAAAATAGACTAATTAGCCTTGTGATTGATTTATCAAATTGCGAAAATTCTGTGGGGGCGACAAGTGGCTTAAAAAGCAATCAGGAAAGAAAATAACGAAAGACTGCCCTTCAAAACAGAAGAGAGGAGCAAGCTGCACGCACGCGCTGCTTCAATTGTGTTTAATTGTTGATAATTAGATTTAATATTACTTCTTGTTACATATACTTCTTGTTACATAGGTTAGATTAAGCGCCTTTGTTGCTCCTTACTTATTACTTATTTTACTCACTTCCCAAGTGTCCATGATCTTTTCTTCTCCCGACGGCTCTATTTTCATCAAAACCAATTTTTGTTCTACATTTCCTTTAAGAAATATTTCCCCCGCCGACTCTCCGCCCAAATCTATTTCTCCTAATAGCTGTTGCGTTGTCCGATCATAGTGAAATTCAAAATAATTAGCCTGCACTATGCCATCAACAATATTGTCATAGCTAGCAATCATCTCGCCATCAGGATTGTAGAAACGAACCTTAAAAGAATCGAGATCTTTTGTCGCTCCTTTTCCCTGTGCCGCGATCGCTTTTTGGGCTTGATCTGCGTCGTAACTAAAACTGGTTTCGATCCGATACCCTTGCTCACTATTTAGCTCTATTTCTTGTGTTGTGGCGCTGACGGAATCAATCCAGCCTAAATTTACTATAGAGATCGCCATTACGAGCAGCAATTTAATAACCAAGTTTGGACAAACTAACATCTTAAGACTATTGGAAATCATAAAAGTCAAATATAAAACTAATCCAAAATATAGCTAAAGACCGGACATCTATGACATTTGTCTGTGATATATTAAGATAAATTAAGCATAAACCGCTTTCTCTTGACATATATGTCAATGTCAACGTACCAAATTAGCAAAAGAGGCTGAAACCGATGATATCTGCAAAAACTAAAGATCTCGACTTACAGGCTTTGGCAGTAGATTTTTTTCACCAGTCTGAGGGTAGCTGGAATTCTCAAAGACGTTATTACAGCCTCAACAAGGACGTTGAGCCACAGGAAGTAGAAAGCGAGCTAGAGATTGTATTTTTGTACCAAGGTGCGCCAGAGTTGGTGGAACTCGCTCAAAGACATCAGTTAGATGATCTATCAGCATTAGTTTGTGGCACAAAAGTTAGCTGGACAAGCAACTATACCAATCGAAATCGGAAACCAGTAGTTGGTTCAACTGTATTTGGGATTCAAGGCAACGTTCTCTATCGCGATCGCGGATTTGCAACTCCTAAGCCAGTGATTGCCATCTGTTCCTTTGCTAACGCGGAAACAATGAGTTTACGAACAGAATACAATGCCAATGTTTTTGAGGAAGAAATTAAGCTAATTGGCAGTAAATACCGCACCAGACAAACAATTATCTCTCGTGCAGGGGAAGAAATTACTATTGGTCAATACTTAGAGCAGCGTATTTGAGGAAACAGATATTACTTACTACTTAATTGGTGACAAGTTGCTGGTCTTTAGTTTTTAATTTCTCAGGTTGTCTTTGATAATTGCGGCGCTGCCGCATTATTTAATTTCCTAGCCTACCTGCGAGATGCTCGTTGCTGAATCATAAACTGTACCCAAGACTAACCTCATGCCCGAAGGTCCTGAAATTAAAATTGCTGCTGATAAAATTGCTAGAGCGATCGCCAATCGACCCATAACCGAAATGTTTTTTGCTTTTGAACATCTCAAACCTTACGAAGAGATCTTGAGCAAGCAGATCATTACGGGGGTAGATACGAAAGGGAAGGGAATGCTGATTCGGTTTGATAACGACTTGAGTATTTACAGTCATAATCAGCTATATGGCAAGTGGGTGGTGAAGCAGGCGTATAACTATCCTGAAACAAAGCGTCAGCTACGGTTAGCGATTCACAATGAGCAGAAATCAGCATTGCTCTACAGTGCTTCTGATATTGCTGTTTTAGATCAAGAGGCAATCTTGACTCATCCTTTTTTAAGCCGTCTGGGGTTGGATGTTTTGGATCCCCAAACCACTATCAAGAAAGTTAAAAGCAGATTACTCAATAAGTCTTTCCAACGTCGTCGCTTTACTAGCTTATTGCTCGATCAGGGTTTTTTAGCAGGATTGGGTAATTATCTTCGG
>JBCCNG010000710.1:0-2170 GCA_039025955.1 Cyanobacteria bacterium P01_C01_bin.72
CTAAAGTCTTGAGGCGATCTAAAATTTGACGGCAGGTAACGTCTAGCATACTCAGGTTAAAGCCAAATTTAGCCGCATAGTGCAGCACATTACTCAAACCTGACTGATCGGAAATAACAATGCGACGCTGATTACCAATCAATTCTGGCTGGATATGTTCGTAGGTGAATGGATTTTTTGCTACCGCCGAAACGTGAACCCCTGCCTTGTGAGCAAAAGCAGAACGACCTACGTAGGGCGCACGATCATCAGGGGCTAAATTGACAATCTCACTAATTAAACGACTGGTCGGACTTAACTGACCCAATTCCTGCTGTCCTAAACACTGGTAGCCTAGCTTCAACTGAAGATTAGGAATCAAGGTACAGAGATTAGCGTTACCGCATCGCTCTCCATAACCGTTAATTGTTCCCTGAACCATCGTCGCTCCCGACATCACGGCGGCGATCGCATTTGCCACTGCCGTCCCGGCATCATTATGAGTATGAATGCCTAATTTTCCTGCCACCTCTGGTATTGCCGCAACTATTTCTCCCATTATTTGGCTGATTTCATGGGGTAGCGTTCCTCCGTTGGTATCACACAAGGCTAGCCATTCTGCACCCGCTGTGAGGGCTGTTTTCAAAGTTAGTAAAGCATATTCCCGATTGTGCTTGTAACCATCAAACCAATGCTCGGCATCATAAATCACCTTCCGCCCTTGGCTACGCAAATACTCAATAGTTTCGCTGATCATTGCCAGGTTTTCTGACAGGCTAGTCTTGAGAGTTTCCGTGACATGGAGATCCCAAGATTTACCAAAGATTGTCACCCAACGAGTCCCCGCTGCCAAAATTGCTTGGAGCATCTTATCCTCTGCTGCTGATACATGAGGACGACGAGTAGAACAAAAAGCCACTATTGCCGAATTTTTCAAAGGCTCTTCTTGCAAACGCCAGAAAAACTGAACATCTTTAGGATTTGCCCCAGGCCATCCTCCTTCAATAAAAGGAACTCCCATCAGATCTAGCTGTCGCGCAATTTTTAGCTTATCGTCCAAAGACAAAGAAATTCCTTCCCCTTGAGAACCATCTCTCAAAGTGGTGTCATAAACCTGAATTGGGATTTTTTGCTGCATAGGGTTAGTTGATGTAACCATTAGAGTGAGGAAATGTTAAGTTACTTAAAGATGAATATTTAACTGTTGAAGTTATACCTTTAAATATGCCCACCGTAACTGTACAAGGAAAAACCCTGACCTGCGCAGAGAACGCTAATTTACGCAAAGTTTTGTTGAAGCACGATATCAATCTTCACAACGGTCAATCAAAAATTATTAACTGTCGGGGAATTGGTAGCTGCGGCACTTGTGCGGTGGAAATAATTGGTAACGTATCACCTGCTAACTGGAAAGACCGTACCAGATGCTCTCTACCGCCTCATTCTCTAGAACAAGAACGCCGACTTGCCTGCCAAACCAAAGTTTTGGGTGACATTGAAGTAATTAAATATCAGGGCTTTTGGGGACAAGGTGAATTAGTTGTTAGTCATTAGTTGTTAGTTATCAAAGATGAACATTTTTAAAATATCTCCTATTATCCGCATTACTCTTTCATGTCTCTATATCGGTCTGACAGTGCCGCTACCTTTTTTAGCCGACTTTACTAATTCAGTCGTACCACCATGGTTGTTGTGGATCGGGATTGTCATTGGCGCGATCGCCCTATATGCTGCTCTCAGTGAAAGAGTTATTCTCGACGATGAGCAGATTCGAGTAGCCTATCCCGACTGGGTACCCAGCTTTTTCCGTAAGGGCTGGTCTTTGAACTGGAAAGAGATCGATAATCTGAAGATGCGAACTACAGGACAAGGAGGATTAGTCTATTACTTTACTTCTCCCACAGTAGAAAAGGCTTACCTCTTACCGATGCGAATTGCTGGCTTTAATCGGATGGTCAACATTGTTAGCAAAAAAACGGGTCTAGATACGACAGATGTTCGTCCCCTAGCGCAACCCTGGATGTACATGATTTTGTTTGGCTGCACCATGGTTTTATGGCTATTTGATGGCTGGACAATCTGGACGGCAGCTCAGTTGGCTGTCTAAAATTTATACTGTCGAAGTAATTTAATTAGTAGTTTTTTAGAGAGGAGAATACGAAACCTAATTAAAATAGCTTCAATCTTCATA
>JBCCNG010000711.1:0-2144 GCA_039025955.1 Cyanobacteria bacterium P01_C01_bin.72
CACGATGATTACTCATCAAGGGTTAGTTAACTACTTGATCTGGGCGATCAATAAATATCCCATAGCTTCGGGTAATGGTTTTCCGGTACATTCCTCAATTAGTTTTGATGCCACTATTACTAGTCTCTATACCGCTTTACTAGTGGGGCAAAAAATAATTCTCTTCTCCGAAACCGACGAGATAGAAACTCTCAAGGATGTCCTTAATTCCGATAAAAATTACAGCGCGATTAAACTCACTCCTGCACACCTTAAGGCGATAGCTAGCATATCAGATAGCGATACGACCTCTAATCCTGCTCAAAGCTTTATTCTTGGCGGCGAAGCTCTAACCAAAAATGCGATCGCTTACTGGCAGAAACGCTCCCCTCACGCTCAGTTTATCAACGAATATGGTCCTACAGAAACAGTAGTTGGATGTTGCACTTATGAAATCCCCAGAGAAAATATACCTAACCATCAAATACCTATCGGTAATCCTATTGCCAATACTCAGCTTTACATTATGGATGAATACCTCCAACCCTTACCCGTTGGCATCCCAGGCGAGTTATATATTGGGGGGAGTGGTGTTGCTCGCGGTTATCTACAGCAACCTGGATTGACCGCGGAAAGATTTATACCAAACCCTTTTTCAGTTAACAGTAAGCAGAAGTGCGACCCCGCGTCGGCGAAAGACGCAAGGGAATGCGCACTTCCCGAAGGGTTAACAGTAAACAGTGCTTCTTCTGCTTCACTGCTTTATAAAACAGGAGATTTAGCGCGATACCTACCAAATGGTGATATCGAATATATCGGGCGCATTGACAATCAAATAAAACTGAGAGGTTATCGTATTGAATTAGGAGAAATAGAAGCCGTATTAAACCAACATGCAGATATACAAACTTCCCTAGTTACTCCTCATCAAGAAAAGTTAATCGCTTACATTGTCTTATGTTCTCTTGAAGAAGACAGAAATAGCAAGTCAGATAAAACCGTTACCCTAAAAAAACTACGACAATATCTAACCAACAAATTACCCAGCTACATGATTCCTGGGAATTTTGTGCTGCTTGATCGTTTTCCTTTAACTGCTAATGGCAAGATAGATAAAGCTGCTTTACCCATTCCCGATTTAGAAGCTAGGGAAACTGAAATTGTCGAGCCACGTACGGAAAAAGAACATATTTTAGTTAGGATTTGGCGCGAGGTGTTGAATTTAGAAAAGATCGGCATCGAAGACAATTTCTTTGAGTTGGGGGGTGATTCGATCCTCAGTATTCAAATTATTGCTAGAGCCAGACAAGCGGGGTTAACTTTGACTCCCAAGCAACTGTTTCAGTATCAGACTATTATTGAATTAGCGCCGATTGCCGAAGAAAGTAAGCCTATAGTAGCCGAACAAGGTTTGATAACAGGAAAAGCGCCTTTAACTCCGATTCAACATTGGTTTTTTGACAGAGATTCAGTGAATTTTAGTCATTATAATCAAGCTGTTTTGTTGGAGGTTGCGCCTAATCTTAACTCTGAGTGGTTACAGTTGGCGCTACAGCATTTAGTTAGTCATCACGATGCTTTGAGAATGAGGTTTGTCAGGGATGATTCTGGTTGGCAGCAGTTTAATTTGGAGGCGGTAGAAACTCCAGAGTTTATTACTGTCGATTTTAGTGAGTATTGTGCCTCGCAATGGGACGGAGACGCAGAGAGTGAAGCTAAGGATTTAGATCTGGTTTGGCATAAATTTATTTTAGACAATGCTAATGAATTGCAAGCTAGTTTGGATATTACTCAAGGCAAGTTGGTTGCAGGTGCATTATTTAAACGAGGCGAGGGGCATAAAGACCGCTTGTTGCTTGTGATTCATCATTTGGTAGTGGATGGGGTGTCTTGGCGCATTCTATTAGAGGATATTGCGATCGCCTATCAGCAGTTAGCAGAAAGTAAATCGATTAAGTTACCATCAAAAACTACATCTTATAAATATTGGGCAGAGAGTTTACTTGAGTATGCTCAAAAAATAGAAGTAGAACCAGAGTTGAATTATTGGTTGAAGAAAAATACAGTTCGATCTATTCCTCTAGATAAATCTTCATCGGATAATACTGTTGCTTCTAGCAAACAAATATCCGTTACTTTGGATGCAGAAAATACCAATTATTTAC
>JBCCNG010000712.1:0-2140 GCA_039025955.1 Cyanobacteria bacterium P01_C01_bin.72
AATCGAGCCTCTAAATTCATCTCCTCAATTAAGATTTGCAGTTTTAGGAGATGTCGGAACGGGCGGTAAAACTCAGTATAGAGTAGCTAAAACTTTAAGTTGTTACTCTCAAATTAATCCTTTTCCTCTGGTTCTTTTAGTAGGAGATAACATTTACGAATATGGAGAAATTGAGAAAATTATAGCTACGTTTGAATTACCCTATCAGCAACTTTTAAAACAAAAAATACAATTTCAAGCTGTTTTAGGCAACCACGATATTAAAACCAATAATGGTGAAGATCAACTTTCCTATCCGCTTTTTAATATGCAGGGACGATACTATAGTTTTGAGCGCCAGAATGTACTATTTTTTGCCCTCGATACTAATCCCGAAGCACCTTGGCAAGAACAACTAGCCTGGTTGACCAGAGAATTAGCGGCTACTACACAGCCTTGGAAAATTGTTTTTGGACACCATCAGATATATTCTTCTGGTAAATATGGCATCGGTCGAGAATTGATAGAGAAACTAACTCCACTGTTTTCTCGGTATGGAGTACAGCTATATATTAACGGTCACGAACATTACTATGAAAGGACTAGAACGATTGAAGGAACGACTTATTTAACTAGTGGTGCTGGTGCTAAACTTCGTTCGGTAGGAAAATCGGCTTGGACTGCATATTCAGTTTCTAGGTTGAGTTTTACTGTGATTGAGGCTTACTCAGATCACCTGGAAGTATTTGGTATTGGTACGGATGGCAAAGTATTTGATCGCGGAGACATTACTCATATTTAACTTATTCGAGATATTTCAGTTAAAGTAGGATGAGAATTTTAATTGTGGAAGATGATGATCGCATTGCTAAACCCCTAGCGGAAGATTTGCGATATCAACATCATGTGGTGGAGGTTGCCACTGATGGCTTAGAGGGATGGGAATATAGCCAGGCGATTGATTACGATTTGATTCTCTTGGATTTAATGTTGCCTAAATTAGATGGTATTAAACTTTGCCAGCAATTACGCCAGGCGCGATACAATGCCCTGATTTTGATGCTGACGGCTAAAGATACCACTAGTGATAAGATTATTGGCTTAGATGCAGGGGCAGATGATTATTTAGTTAAACCCTTCGATATTGGGGAATTAGCAGCTAGAATAAGAGCTTTATGCCGTCGCAGTGCAGAAACCAAGCCGCCAGTTTTAACATACGGGAAACTATACCTCGATCCTGCTAGTAATGAGGTTAGTTATGGAGATCGAATATTAACTTTAACCCCCAAAGAATATATGATCCTAGAATTATTTATGCGTAATCGCGATCGCGTTTTTAGTCGTAGTGAGATCCTGGATAAACTTTGGGAAATAGATCGGGTTATTGCAGCAGGAGATCGCACTATTAGGACTCACATTACTAATTTGCGCCACAAGCTCAAAGAAGCGGGA
The DNA here is from genome assembly GCA_039025955.1 of Cyanobacteria bacterium P01_C01_bin.72. GTDB lineage: Bacteria > Cyanobacteriota > Cyanobacteriia > Cyanobacteriales > Xenococcaceae > Waterburya. The sequence continues at coordinate 1,432 of JBCCNG010000712.1, forward strand.
TTGAAAGAGGATTGTATTGAAACGGTTTATGGCATGGGTTATCGATTGCGTAGCTGATAAAATCTGTTTCTATCAACAATAAATTTTACGCAATCTGAAGTTTACTTGGTTGAGGAATAACTGCTCCCTCGGCTTGCCAAGCTTATAAATACATTGCGATTATCTCTTCTCCATTGGCGATCACTAAATTCAGGAATAGTAACTAATTACTATGTACTTACACACCACCGAAGCAGCATCTCTATTAAAAATATCTCCTGCTAGACTGCGGCAGTTATTACAGCAGGGAAGAGTAAAAGGAGCGTACAAAACAGGACGGTATGTCTTGGTGCGCGTTCCCTAGCGCCGTAAGACGACGCGGGGTCGCACCGCTGGTTAATTCCTCTTTATCGGGGTATGCCTCAAATTACTCAAACTAAAAGAGGGCGTTCAGGAACGTGGAAAACAGGAAAAAAGCCTCAGAAGATAACGGTCAACATCAACAGCAACATCATCAGACAAAATATCAAAAAGAGTAAGTCTGAAAGAAAACCCGTGATCGCAGTTAAGGGTAAAAAGAAAATATATGTACATCAGTTAGAAATCCCCGCCCCCTGTAGAATTATTTACGACCCAGATAAGCCACTAGACTGTCTTGGTGCGCGTTCCCTAGCGCCGTAAGACGACGCGGGGTCGCACCGCTGGTTAATTCCTCTTTATCGGGGTATGC
>JBCCNG010000713.1:0-2140 GCA_039025955.1 Cyanobacteria bacterium P01_C01_bin.72
AATTCTGGACGCGATCGCCTGTACTTCCGCCATTAGATGCCACCCATCTAGTAATTTCAGCACAAGTATTTTGTAGGAATTGAGAGATATTTGATAAGTCTTGCCTATTAGCCGTAACGTAAAACTTTTCTGAAGGATTGATTATTTCCCAATAGCAGCCAATGGGCAGCTTTCCCCTTTGTCTTAAATACTCAGGGTAAAATCCACTATGATCAACCCTACGCCATGATTTACCAAAGCCACCCAATAGCAGCGTAAACTGCACGATTTTTTTTGCCAAGGACTTTAATTGCTCTAGTTGCTTAGGATCGTGTTTGCCAATTGCTACTAAGGATAAAACCCCTTCCTCTAAGTTGTAGGTTGATAGACTTCCATATCTTTCGCGAGTTGTTAAATCGCTGCGATCGCAGGTAAAGCGAATACCCAGCTTACCAATATGGTTAAAGCTTCCCCAGAGTATTTCTGTCATCTCTTCAGCGGTAGCAGCATTGGTTACACCAGCTAAGAGTCGTAGAGTATGACCCCGCAATGCAGCCTTAAACATATTTGGGCGAAACTCTGGTGTTTTCTCTGTATTAAGTAGCTGAGAATAAATACCGTCGGCATATAGGTGAACGGAAAAAAGCTCGTTCTCAATCTTGCTTAATTGCTTAAATTTTGTGACTTGACCATAACCCGCACTGACTCTAGAGCCTATTCCCTGAGATAGAGCAACTTCCCAAATCTGCCATATTTCCTGCCAGTCTTTTGCTTTTAACTCTCGCTTACTGGAAATACCAAACTTGTATTTAGGCTTGTATAGGGAGATTTGAATATTAGCACTACTACCAGCATTACTATCTTTGACTTGTCTGGCTGACTGTTCGTGAACGACATCAACTAGGCGGGTTTTATCTGCCCAAGCCGTATCTACGGGATAGCCACCATGAAATACTAATTCGGCTGGCTTGGTTCTTGGTTCTTTCTTACCGTCTTCTACAACTTCAATCTCTCCACCGCAATATTTCAACTTCTGCTCTTCGCTACAGGCTCGACGGAATGCGCCCTTCATACTCGAACCTGGATAAAAAGGCATACCCTTTGAACCAATAACGGGGCGAATGATACTTTCATCTTGACCGCTATTAGTCACAAATCGCCAGCTTATTTCATATTCTTTAGTTTGAGCCTTTCTCCCAAAACCAGGAAGACTGACTTCTGTAGTTTGTACACCTCGCCTCAAGGCTACTGGGCGATCGCTCTTAACTTTCTGTTCTGGAAGTGGACAACCCGTTAGCCACTGAGCGACCCATTCTTCAGCGTGTTCTGGATTCCCTGCATATTGAATTTTACCTCTACTTTTTATTTGGGCGCGAAACATCAGAGGAACGCGATCGCTATCTGTCATGGAAATCTACTCCGATTTAATTGATTAATATCTACTCTTGTATGGATGGTTTGCGATCGCCTGCCAGCTTTTTATATCTTTGCGTCCACCAGACCATGCTGTCGCAGAGCTGAGTTAGGATAGCCAGAGCGACCAGCCGCTGTTGATTCTCTAAATCCCAAATGCGTTTACTTATTTGCTGAATTTTCTCGCCATCGTTTTCGTTACGGACTTCATCGCTAGGTAATTCTATGCCTGCCAGTTCCATAATTTTGCACAGAACTTTCCAGGTATCGCGCCAATAGTTTCCTTTTGCCGATCCTTTGAGGCGTATTTGTTCTCCCCAAAAACGCTCCAAGCCGAAGGCAACCGTCGAGCGCATAGTGTGAGCCTGGTTGAATACTTCTTTTTTATCTTTAGCACTAATTGGTAAGCTTTGGATATTTAAAACCAGATCGTGAGCTTCTCGATCTAAATTGAAAGATTCAAAAGTCATGATTACGCCTCCTCAATTATCTCCTCAATTGTTACTTCGCAGTGACCAAAGCCGATTGACTCTAATCCTCCCAGATAAATTTCCCCTTTATTGCTACCTACAAATGGTTGCCAAGCTCGGTCTGCTGATGTTGGTTTGATTGCCACAGGGAAAATCATGATTGTTTCTTCTGGTAGAGCCTCGGTGTTAAAAAACCCGCCCTCGTCAACTGTCTTCTCATCGTCTTTGAGCCGTACCCGACTCTGACGATATAATGCCATGTCGTGAATCATTGCCAT
>JBCCNG010000714.1:0-2127 GCA_039025955.1 Cyanobacteria bacterium P01_C01_bin.72
CGGTGGACTTGATTGCTTGGCGAGAGCAGCGTTCAAAGTTGGAATTACTGCGACAAAAACGTCTTCAACAACGTCGTTTTCCTCATTCCCCTGAAGATTATCTACTGAAATTGGAAACCAAATTAATCCAGTCTATTTTGCCACCCTAGAAAAAAACAGCATCAAAGTTGTGAGCTGATGCTGTTATAAGTGAGTTACTTTTCCCTATCCAAGGGTAAAGATATTTAGTAATTAGCAATAAGCAATTACTTAAGGTGCTAGAGCATTACCTCTGAGCAAACTAGCCAAAGTTTTTGCTGTTACTTTCATCTGAGTTAGAGGATTAGCTGGGACTACTGTTTTGTAGAGGTAGCTATCGAAAGTCATTTTCTGCACATCGATGTCGTCGCACATCTCAACAAAGGCTTCGCGAGTAGCATTACTACGATAGAACACGCGCTGCAAGATATCTAGCACCAGATAAGTTGCGCCGTATTCCTTGTTCCATTTTTTCATGAAGTCCTTAAGATCCCTCTCTGTGGGAACTTTTTGCCCATTTTGCGATCGCTCGACAATTAATTCTGCACACATACGACCAGATTTAGCCGCGAAGTAAATACCTTCACCAGAAGACTTGGTAACTGTACCCAAGGCATCACCAACTAAAACAACTCTGCCATTGATGGGACGAGGACGAGGATGTTCAGGGATAGGATGAGCCTCTACTTTAATAATTTTGCCACCTTCTAATCTTTTAGCAGCACGTTTGCGGATACCCGCCTGAAGTTTTTTGATGCTGGCTTGATGAACCTTCATTGTTCCCGTACCCACGGCTACGTGGTCGAATTTGGGGAATACCCAGGCATAAAAATCGGTTGAAACATCGTCCCCGACATACATTTCTGCCAGGTCTTCGTAATATGCCATCTTGTCTTCAGGCAAACGAATTCGCTCTTGGAAAGCGATCGCATAATTATAGTCCCCAGCATCAATTGCCTTGGCAATTCTGGAGTTAGCACCGTCAGCACCAATCACCAGGTCAACCTTAAGGGTTTTCATTTCTCCCTTGATAGCACCGCTGGAATGGTCGGCATAGTGGAGGGTGTAGGGTTCTTGATCGCTATCGGGAATATCTAGCTGATGAACAGTACCGTTGATTAGATTAGCCCCTAGTTCAGCCGCACGATTACGCAGGAAACCATCTAGCACTTCGCGGCGACACATGCCGATGTACTCACCGTCTTTGAGCGTAGAGCCAATATTGACTTCTCTGTTGGATGGAGAAATCATCTTCATTTTCTTGACTTGCCGATCAATGATCTTTTGAGGTAAATCAAACTCGCCCACCATACAAAGAGGAATTGCGCCGCCACAAGGCTTGGCGTTGTCTAGCTTACGCTCAAATAAATAAGTTTCAATACCCGCTTTGGCTAAAACTTCTGCGGCTGATGACCCTGCTGGTCCTGAACCGACAACGGCTACCCTTAATCCCAACGTTTTTCTCCTAATATATCTATAAAATCTATCTTGCTAAAGCAGAAGGCGTGAGCGTTTACTCTCAAAGTTTTACTCTGCCCTACAACAAATTTCTTAATCCAAATTCAGGATTTTTTAGTGTTTTTAGATTCACTCTGAAAAGGATATTATCACGATGTTTTGGCTTATTCTCAGGCGATCGCCCTAATTGACCAAAGTTGCAATACTGCTTAACAACCAAAGTAACAAAACTTTATTTAGCAGCAAGAAAGCGGCTTAACTTAGTCAAGATATTTTAATTAAAAGTAAAAACTACGAATGCTGGGATCATTAGCATCATTTCGATTCGAGACATCAAAAACATAAAAAACTCTATCAGTAGTAGTTGACTAAAACTATTTAGTCTTAACCTGCCACTAATGATCATTACCTCTTATCTTCTTACCTTTTACGCCTAATGTGAATTAGAAAGCCTCATAATCTCTTAAATGCGTTCTCCATAAATGAGATTTTCTTATTTTGTCTAGCTAGGAAAATTAAATTTTTCAGTTTTCTCAAAAGCTGACGGCTGATAGCTGATAGCGCGTAAGGCTTTGCCTTACCAGTCGTCTTACGACGATCTGCACGTACGTGCTGCGCTTAAAACTAATAAATTAGAACGAAGCCAATACA
>JBCCNG010000715.1:0-2099 GCA_039025955.1 Cyanobacteria bacterium P01_C01_bin.72
AGCCTTTAGCTTTTTAGTTGATTTACTTGGTAGTGAAAATTATAGAGTCATCCCTCGATCCAGCAACGCCGAAAAATAGAGTATTTTATTGTGCTAAGTGCTAGAAAAATAACCTCACTCTATCAAAAAACCTTGCACTTGAACTGAAGAAAAAGTCTTGAAACATCGACAGATAAATAGTTTTGACTTATTCAGCAAGCCATACATAATTGATTAGATAATTGTAGCATTTGTAATTCCTGAACCTTGATCAGAGATAGCTTAACAATTTTATAGAGGCGGTCTTGCTCCCGATCTACTTCGCAGTAAGTGAGTGCTGGTCTACAGTAAAAAGCTTTGCCACCATTTCCGCACGAGAGGAAACTTCAAGTTTGCGGAACATTCGTTTAAGAGCTTGTTTGACAGAATTAGTTGTAATCCAAAGCTCGTGACCGATTTCCGCATTAGTTTTTCCCCTGGCAACTAATTCGGCAATTTCTAGTTCGCGAGGCGTTAAAAGAGCAATAGAATCACTACATTGAGAGGATTTTGCCGTTGCTGACCAAACTGATAAATGCAAACAAACAGCACTTAAATCGGCTAAATTTTCGGTATTGAAAGCAGGCATTGATCGCTCGCGGGTACAGCCCACTGCACCTATCAATTGACCGCGATTAACAATTGGTCCTGTCATTACATGCCAGTGGTCGGGACGGGGACAAATAATTTGCCAAGTTTTTGGTGATGTTACCATTTCTTCGTGAACAGGTGTATGGCGTTCGGCTAGATAACGCGCTACGGGATTCCTTTCAATGGATAGAGCAAGATTAGAGATACTTTTAAATCTAGGATCGCTTAAAAGAGATTCAAAGAAAAATACTCCTGATCGCGTAGCATTAAAATATTTGCCGATTTGTGGTGCGAGGTGCGATCGCAATTGAGATTCATTTTTTACTCGATCTATTTCTTTAAATAGGAGCTGTAGGTCAGTCATATTTTGTCTTGAAGAGTACCCGATCGAGTACTAGGCGCATTAGGTTATTGTCCCTAGTATAAAAGATAGATTTGATTGCAAGTATCTTCAGAAAATAAGTTTATGACTAACCCCAACAATTACGTTATTGGCTTGGTAATATACCCAGGCATGACTGCATTGGATATCGTTGGACCTCAACAAGTGTTCGCTGGGTTGCCCAGTGTCAAAATCCATCGAATTTGGAAAAATTTAGACGCGATTTCTACTGACGACGGAATGAGAATTTTACCTGATACCACCTTTGCCAACTGCCCACCCTTAGATCTAATTTGTGTCGGCGGTGGTATAGGACAGCCAGCAGTAGTAAACGACGATGAAGTGATTGATTTTTTCCGCCAACAAAGCAACGTTAAATTTATTACCTCTGTCTGTGGCGGTTCGGAATTTTTAGCTAAAGCAGGGCTACTCGAAGGATATCGGGCAGCAACTCACTGGGCGATGCGAGATCAATTAGCGGAGTTGGGTGTTGAGGTAGGTACAAAAAGAGTCGTCGTCGATCGCAATCGCTACACTGGCGGAGGTGTTACCGCAGGAATCGATTTTGCTTTGACGGTGGCTGCTGCACTTTATGGCGAGGAAATGGCTAAAATCACTCAACTGATGATGGAATATGACCCAGCCCCACCATTTGATGTCGGTTCGCCTGAAAAAGCGGGGGCAGAACTGGTAAATAAAACTATTGCTTACGTTACACAAAATCTAATCAAAGAGAAGGAGGGCAGTTTGTTATGACTATCAATTCAGCACTCGATCGCGACAAGTCTTCTCAAGACTGGATGAAAACTGGTTTTTATGCGATCGCAGTTCTTTTTAATCTCTGTTTAATTGCCCAGTTGTTAACCGTAGGTATTGCTTACTTTCGCGAGCCTGGCTGGTGGAATATTCATGTTTTATTGGTGCGGGGGTACGCAGGAATATCATTAGTCTTGCTAGCAGGAGGCTTGATTTTACCTTTCTCCAAGAGAATTCGTGCTTTAGAAACTAGCTTACCAGTACTCCTGGGAATACAGTTTTGTAGCATTCATCTTAAAACTCCCCTGCATTTAGAATTACTTCATCCTTTGATTGGATTCTCGCTTTTTAA
>JBCCNG010000716.1:0-2098 GCA_039025955.1 Cyanobacteria bacterium P01_C01_bin.72
CAAGCTCAGGCTGGAGTTGGCGTAAAACCTTCTCTAATTCCTAGCACCTGAATCCTTACGAAATAGTTCTTTGGATCGGTTCACGCAACATGGTTGTTTATCAACTCTGTTAATAATAAAATCGGCGTTGGTAAATGCGTAATGCTATTAATACGATTTTTATCTTTAAAGGAGTAAATCCAAATTTGAAAAGCTTAGAGCTTAAAGCTGATAGCTACAAATAGTAATCTTATATAAAACATTGCCTGGTGACCAACGTCATAAAATCAAGCTTTGATGCTACACTGCTTTTCCAGAAAACTTATTACTTTGACCTTATATATATTCAATTTTTCGTTCTGCGCATGTAGCATCAATGATTTTTTCCCAGAGATTACTTTATCCTTGATCTATTGCACCTGAGTGGCGCTCTATGTATTCGTCACACAATTTAATTAAACTGTTAGCACTTTTCTTGAGCTGTTTAAGCATGAGATCATCAAATTCAACCCACATCTCAGTCTCTTCTGTCTTAGACTTCATGTTGCCGATAGTGCGAACTTCATCAGCGATTTTTTTCTTAGCATCAACGATATTGTTCTGGGCACTTTCAACAAGTACGCTCAATGCGCTAAAAGCTGCTTGGACTTGGGCAAGCTGTTTGCGCAGAGTGGGAACCATTTCTCCTTCCACAACCCCTGCTGCGATACCATAACTTATAGCTAATCCCAGTGGCCCAAAGATTACTCCTGCAGCTGCACCACCATATGCCTCTTTTCGGATCTTATCTACTTGGGCATTAAAATAAGCGCTACCTTCAACAAAATCTTCAGATAAAATCGCATTCAGCGCTGTGAGTTCTCCCGATGCATCGTTAAAACTCATTGAATTGAGTCGCCGCATGTTCGTCGTTAAGACGACTGGGACGCAAAGCGTCCGTGGATACACCTTCGGATATCCCATTGAGTGTATCTTTTAGGACTAAGCGCCTCTATGCCCTCTGCCTTCTGCCTACAGACAACGTTCTTGTTTTGATTTCATTTAGTTTCTGCCGTAGGTTTTCAGCGGCTCTTTAATCAAGCGAATGTAGAAGTTTTTGAAGGTTGAACGCAAGACACGGGGCAAACCGAAGTCAATGGGCATCAAAGCATCGGGTAATTTCCAGTCGGACACCTGTAGATCCGCTGGTTTGCAGTAGGGAAACTCAATTTCCTGTAGATCGGTGCAATGTCCCTGTTTAAACTGTGCTGCCAGGGTTGGTACGGTAGCTGGATCGACATTGAGAATATCAATCATGGCTCGATCTAAAGCGAACACGTCAGTAGATGCCCCCAGCACCCCTAATTGTCGAGGCTCACCCCCACTGGGACCATTCCCCTCGTGACCAATAATACCGTCAATAATCGTTAAATTAGGAGCGATCGCTTTTGCTGTTTCGACGATCATTTCGCCAAAGCGAGCAGCATCTTTTCCCGCTTCCATGTGCCACCAAGCCTTCATTTTGCCAGGGACACAGCCAAATAAGTTTTTGACTCCCAGGGTCATGGTTAACTGCATATGGGACTTGACTTTGGGCAGATTAATTACAACATCAGCGTCCATTGCTTCTTTTGATAGCCGTAGATGCTGGAAATTTTCGTTTTCCGTTGCGTAACGTTGTCCTTTGAATTCAATAATGGGCAAGTCTAACTCTTCGCATAGAGGTAAATAACCGTTTGCCTTGCAAACTCCTTTGGCACTGCCAAAAGCGGGGCTATCTCCTAAAAAGGGTTTGCCTCCTGCTTCTTTTACCAGTTGTGCTACACAGTAGACAATTTCAGGACGAGTAATACATTCTTTAGTTGGACGACTACCAGTTAAGAGGTTTGGTTTCAACAAAACGCGATCGCCTGGTTTCACGATTGATGCCATTCCTCCAAAGGGTTGCAGGAGATGTTGAATGTGCGCTCGCAGTTCCTGGAGTTCGTAAGACTCGGCACGAATTAGACTAACTGTATGCATGTTTTAATTTGAAGGTCATATAACGGCTATTTTCTCAATCATATTCGCTGAATGTTAATTACTGACTATTTTATTGAGAGGTCAGGAGTAAAAATACTTGGCTTTATTCAAGTCTTTA
>JBCCNG010000717.1:0-2073 GCA_039025955.1 Cyanobacteria bacterium P01_C01_bin.72
AACAGCAGAGCCAAAGCCCAAGAAAATTACAGCCTCGAACAACAAACTCAAAAATACTTGCGAGTTTTTACTAAATCCTACTTACCATTCGCCATTGTTAAAAAATCTGAGTTTGTATATGTTCTATGGTGCTAGATTACTACAGGATTCAGTAAAAACTCGCAAGTATTTTTGAGTTTGTTGTTCGAGGCTGTAATTTTCTTGGGCTTTGGCTCTGCTGTTAATTCTGAGCTGTGTATGTCGCGTTTGATCTGCCAAAATCCATTCGATTCCTTGGGCTAAGTCGGCAGTATTTCCTGGCTGGGCAAGATAGCCATTATGTTGATGCTGGATCAAATCGGGCATTCCGCCAATATTGAATGCGGCGCTAGGAGTGGCACAAAACAGTGCTTCTAGAACCGTGTTAGGCAGATTATCCTGAATCGAGGGAGCAACAAATACATCAGCAGTGCCATAGAGCAGGGTTAAGGCTATATCATCGCTTAATTGTCCAATATAGTGAGTTTTAAAGCCAAAGTTAACTGGTTGAGCAGGAGCAGATGCACCAAAGATTACTAGCTCTATTTGAGCGGCTATAGAGGCGGATTTTAAGCTATCGAGAGCTGATAGCAGCAGCTTAAAACCTTTACGCCGATCTTGAGTACTGTTTAATGCGCCAAAGAGAATAATCTTTTTATCTTGAGGCAGATTAAAAATCTTGCGCGCAGCCAGAGGATCGTGGGGTTGGTAAATTTGCGGATCAATACCGTTACCAATTACCTTGATTGGGACATCTTGAAACAGTGAGCTACTTCTAGCGCAGTCTGCTAACCACCGACTGGGAGTAACCACGGTCAAATTTAGATTACGCCAGGCTTTGGCTTTCCGTTGCCAGATCCAACGAGATAAATCCCTTTGATGCTGACTGCCTAACTGGGGACATGAGCCACAGGATTGCCGATAGCGATCGCATGTTCCACTATAGTGACAGCCGCCTGTAAACGCCCACATGTCATGGAGAGTCCACACTAGGGGCTGCTTGATTTTCCTCAAAGCTTCAATGGGTACAAAGCCGCCATTAATCCAGTGCAGGTTGATAATATCAGGATTTACCTGCTCAATCTGCTCCAGAATTTTGTAGGGTAACCACTGAGAGGAATAGATATTAATTGTGGGGTCGCGGTGGCGGTATAAGCTAAGAGGAAGCTGATCCAAAGCTGGTCGCATTGCGGCTAACCCTCTTTTAATCTTGCTTTTGGGGGCGATAACGCTGTGACAGTCGCTCAATTTGTTTTGTACCAACATTTGTGAGTCAACATTAGCAGTCAATAAGCCCTGATGTAGTCGGTAGGCAGCACGAGCCGCGCCTCCTCGAAGATCCCTCGCACTTAAAATCAAAACTTTAACCATATCTTTGCAGCTTTTGATTCTGCCTGACTCAACCTCTAAATAATTATTCTTTTTGGTAGTTCATCAATTCTCACATCTTCGGTAAAGCCGTCGTAAACAATTTCGATGTAGTCGAAAATATTAGCTCTTAAAGTATTTTCATTCATGAAGCTGAGAACGGTTTTGCCATCATTCATATTATTCATGAAGTAAATGAAGTAAAGAATTTTTCCCAGGAGCAAAAAACTAATTATCTCTTTCTTAAATATCTTCAGTTTATGCTCAATTATAAAATAGTAAAATAGTCCACCAAAGGGAAAAAAGATAAAGGCAAATCTGTTAGAAAACAAGAAGATATCTTTACCCATAAACATAATTGCCAAAAAGATGGGATAAGCAAACTTTAAAATTTGTTCTTGAGTACTTTTAGCTCCTTTACTATTAAGCAATAAAATAATAACTAAGAACAGGATAAACTGCTCTACAAAGGCAATTCCCAAGTCTTGAGAAGCAACTTGTTCCCTACCATAACGATAAGTTTTAATTAAAATTATTCTGGCATAGGTGCTAGGCAGAAATTGAGCGAAGAAAGAAGCCAGATCGAAGAAAATAGAGACGCTTAAGGCGGCAGTTAAGCCAAACATAACGGTAACAAACATAGTTACCTTAGACTCTAAGATTTTCACCCGCTTGTAAAGCAGCAGC
>JBCCNG010000718.1:0-2071 GCA_039025955.1 Cyanobacteria bacterium P01_C01_bin.72
AAGAAGACTAAACTTTTATAATTAAAGAAATTTAAGTTTCTTTCTTTAAGGCTAGCTATGAACATCGCTCTTACACCAGAACAGCAAAATCTGATTCAAGCCAAACTTAAAACAGGTAAATACCAATCTAGCCAGCAAATTATCGAAATTGCCCTACGTCTGTTTGATGAATACGAACAAGCAGAAAGCGAATGGAGTCAACAAGTTAGAACCAAAATTCAAGCTGCTATCGATGCTTCCGAACATACTGCTCCAGTAGATGGAGAAACTTTTATTAATGGCATTCTGAAGCGTTTTTCAGGAGAATAAATGGCTCGTTACTTAATTAATCGCCTTGCTACCGAAGACTTAAAAGATATCGCTGACTACTTTTCTACCCATAGCGTTAGAGCAGGGGAAAAATTCTTTCAATCCTTTAACAAGAAATGCCAACAACTAGTTTCTTTTCCTAACAGTGGCAAAAACTCACACGGGACACCTCGAAAAATTGAGTAAGCCTGTCATAAAATGACAAAAGAAAGGAAGAAGTAGCCAAGGCTGAGTCGTCATGAAAGAACAAGAAGCCAGAGAACTTGAACAGCGTTATCAGAAACTGGAGAGTAAGAAAACTCTCTTAATGAGACTAGATAAGACAATAGCTTGGTCGGAGTTTCGTCCTCTATTAGAAAAAATTCATGATAAACCGAGAAAAAGTAATGCTGGACGGAAACCGATAGATGTCATCGTTATGTTCAAAATGCTAGTTCTGCAACAACTGTATAACATCAGCGACGAAGAACTAGAATACCAAGTCAACGACCGACTATCATTTATGAGGTTTTTAGGTTTAACCTTATGGGATTCAATACCAGATGCCACCACAGTCTGGTTATTTAAGCACCAGTTAGAAAAACAGGGTTTAATTGAAGAGTTGTTTGAGAAATTTGAGTACTATCTTCGAGACCAAGGTTATCAAGCCAAAGGAGGTCAGATAGTAGACGCCACGATGATTCCAGTGCCCAAGCAACATAATAGTAAAGAAGAGAAACAACAACTAGAACAAGGGCAGATTCCCGTTAGCTGGCAAGAGAAACCTCATCGCTTATCACAGAAAGATCGCGATGCCCGATGGACGAAAAAAAATGGACGAAGTTACTTTGGTTACAAGAATCATATCAATATTGATGTCGACTATGGATTTATTCGTCGTTACGAAGTGACAGATGCTGCCGTTCATGACTCTCAAGTATTAGGGGCACTATTGGACAACGAGAATCAAGGAGAGGGGCTTTGGGGTGATAGTGCTTATCGTAGTAGTTTGATAGAATCAGTCTTAGAGATATTAAAGTTTCTCTCACACATCAACGAGCGAGCCTACCGCAATCGTCCCTTAACAGAGAAACAAATCGAATCCAATCGGCAACGCTCCAAGGTCAGAGCCAAAGTTGAACATGTTTTTGGTCATTGGGTTAATTCTATGGGAGGCAAGTTGATGCGCTCGATTGGTCAGCAGTCAGTGAAGGCAACTATTGGACTCAAAAATTTAGTTTACAATCTCAAACGCTATGTTTTCTGGAAGGGTCGCAAGGAAGAACTAGTAGGATAATTCTGTCTAAAATTGCTCCTGAAAGTCAAATTTAGGACAAAATAACTCTGGTAAAGATCTTAATTTCCTAAGTTGGCACTCTCTTCGCTCTTTGGTCAGCTTTCGATTTGCTTGAGCCTAATTAATCGAGGTGCCCTTTATGAATATCTTCGAGCAAACTAGTTTAAACAAGATCCCCCTAAATCCCACTTACAAAGGGGGACTTGAAATATATGATGCTGGGACTGATTAAGGATCTTCTTGCCAATAGCTACAGTCAAAAGCTTTTTGCGGGTTTGAGGCCTTGTCCTGTTTTAGCTTTTCGATATATTCAGTATTATCAGGTTCAATAGCAACAATAGCTTGCTGTTTAATACTCCATTTTCCCTCATAGATCGCTTTATCCCAGAAACAGACTGATTTAATTTGTGTTTCAGTTATATTTGCGAATCCTAAATAAGCATTTTGTAGATTTGCACTTCCTAGATCGGCATTTTGAAAATTTGC
>JBCCNG010000719.1:0-2069 GCA_039025955.1 Cyanobacteria bacterium P01_C01_bin.72
ATCTACAGGTGTTGGAACAGCGTTTGTTTTCATCGGGTTTGCATGTCTTGGGAGAGAAGCCAGATCAAGAACAGTTGCGATCATATTTAGAAGCGTATTTCGACGATGATTTGTCTCAAGATGAGAGAGAGGAGATTGTCTCGCATGGAGTATTAAAGGCACAAAAGAATATTGTAGAGACACAGCATGCTGTGTCTACCGATAAATTTGCAGAAGCCACCAAAATCGCCAATTTGTTAACGCAAAACAGCGACGAAATGACCAATCTGTTGCGGGGTTTGAATGGAGAGTATATTCCTCCTGCCCCTGGTGGTGATTTACTGCGGGACGGTAGTGGAGTATTACCGACGGGAAGAAACATTCATGCTTTAGATCCCTATCGGATGCCCTCTCCTGCCGCCCATGAAAGAGGTCGAGAAATTGCTAAAAAAATCTTGCAACAGAACTTGACAGAGAAAGGCGCATATCCTGAAACTGTTGCTGTAATGCTGTGGGGACTTGATTCAATTAAGACCAAGGGGGAGTCTTTAGGGATTTTATTAGAATTAGTGGGTGCTGAACCTGTCAAAGAAGGTACGGGTCGTATTGTGCGTTATGAATTAAAGCCGATAGAAGCCGTAGGGCATCCCCGTATTGATGTTTTAGCCAATCTATCAGGAATTTTCCGCGATACCTTTGTCAATATCATTGAATTGCTGGATGATTTATTCCAACGGGCAGCAGAAGCCGAGGAGTCAGAAGCAGATAACTACATTCGTAAACACTGTTTGGCTCTAGCAGCCCAGGGTGTGGAGAATCCTAGTGCGAGGATGTTTTCTAATCCTGCGGGGGACTTTGGATCTCTGGTAAACGATCAGGTAGTAGATAGTAATTGGGAATCTAGCGACGAACTGGCAGATACTTGGAAAAACCGAAACGTCTTTAGCTATGGACGTAAGGATAAAGGACAGGCTAGACCAGAAGTACTGACTCAGCTATTGTCAACCAGCAGTCAAATTATCCAGGAAATTGACTCGGTAGAATATGGCTTAACTGACATTCAGGAATATTATGGCAACACGGGTGGTTTAAAACTAGCGGCAGAAAAACAAAGCGGTAAAGAAGTAGAGGCATCTTTTGTCGAAAGCTTCTCTCAAGATACTAACCCCCGCAAACTAAAAGATCTGCTCCGCATGGAGTATCGCACGAAGCTGCTCAATCCCAAATGGGCAGAGGCGATGGCAGATCAAGGTTCTGGTGGTGCTTACGAAATTTCCCAACGCATGACGGCACTTGTCGGTTGGGGCGGTACAGCTAATTTTAAAGATGACTGGGTATACGATCAGGCGGTAGATACCTATGCTTTAGATGCCGAAATGGCAGCCAAGTTACGAGCAGCCAATCCTGAAGCCTTCCGTAATATTGTCGCACGGGCGATCGAGGCTCAAGGACGGGGCTTGTGGAATGCTGATGAAGAGAAGTTAGAGAAGTTACAGGAGTTGTATCAATCTACAGAGGATGAATTAGAAGGAGTTACTGCTTAACAAAAATTTTAGTTCATCTATCTCCATTCACCATAAACTTTACTATCCAAGACGCTTTTAAAAACGATGTATCAAGGTGCTAGTACCGCTGCACGGAAGTCACCAAGGCGATCGGGTTCGCCGCATGTAGTCAGAAGTCAGAAGTCAGAAGCATTTAACCGTAAAGCTTTGGTCGTTTACTAATGGTGACTGTATTTACGCCCCCATCTACTAGTAAGGAAGTATTCCATTTCAATGGTTTCAAAATCCTAAATCATGGCTATTAGTAAAAGATTATTAAATTAGATCGCGATCGCACTCATACTATTTAACCTCACTAATAATAAAAGCGGAATAATATTTAAATAAGCGCAATAGAAAAATTATGAATTCTCAATGGGCTGTATATGATATACAACAAGAGTTGAACGACATGATTGGGAAGATAGGTTCTAATATTAATGATGACAACAATTGCAAAAATCATCATACACATACAATATCTCTCTCTGAGACCTTAAAGAAAATAGAACTTATTTGCAACAAATTCCACCTAGTCAGATGGCA
>JBCCNG010000720.1:0-2067 GCA_039025955.1 Cyanobacteria bacterium P01_C01_bin.72
GGCAAAACGCTTAACCGCAATTACCGAGGCTTTAAAAGCTGTATCCTGGCAGCAGCAAATAGAATGGCTTTTACCGACTCCTGCTGAGTCAAATCAAGTACTGTCCTATATTCGTCAGATTCACACTGCCGAACATATTGAACGGATCAAAGAGGTTGCGGCACAGGGAGGAGGACATTTAGATGGAGATACACCAATTTCCCTCCGTAGTTATGACGTGGCGCTACTAGCAGTAAGCGCTTGGCTAGATGGCGTAGATCAGGTGTTACAACAGCGTCCTACGTTTGTTATAGCACGTCCCCCAGGACATCATGCGACTCCAGAACAAGCTATGGGTTTTTGTCTCTTCTCTAATGCGGCGATCGCCGCTTACTATGCTCTAACTAAAGCAAATGTCAAGCGAGTGGGTATTTTAGATTGGGATGTTCACCATGGTAACGGCACAGAAGCGATCGCCCGTAACAATCCTCACATTTGTTATTGTTCTCTTCATCAACATCCTTGTTATCCCTATACCAATACCCCTAAAGGCATAACGGGCAAGCATCACAATCTCTTGAATTTACCGCTGAAAGCTGGAAGTGCGATCGCTGATTATCAACAACTATTTGAGCAGGAAGTGCTGCCTTTTTTCGCTGCATACCAACCAGACTTACTAATTGTCAGCGCGGGTTATGACGCTAATTATAGTGACCCCTTGGCAAGTATTGATCTAAAGCCAGAAGATTACCAAATATTAACCAAATATATTCTAAATATTACCAAATCCCCCCTGTTTGGCTTGGAAGGTGGTTATCATTTAGCCGCATTAGCTGATTCTGTAGTTGCCACTTTAAGTAGTTGTCTGTAATAGTTGTTGATTATCAATCTTATATTTTATTGAAATTATTTTCTTAACCGAAAGCTAAATCTTTATTGCTTCTGTCGAACCAGAATAGAACTGCTATTTGTAATATGAATATCGCCACTTCTGAACCATCTTTGTACCAGTTGACTCAGGACTCAGATGAACCTTTAGTTTCCGTCTCAGTGGGAGCAGAGACACTCAAGTCATACGTTAGTAGTATAGTAGACTTGTTGATTGACGAACAATTACAAGCTACGGTTTGGGTCAAGCTACCGCAAACCAAAAGCTGGTCAAATCAAATTGAGCGATTACAAAAAGAGGGCAATGCGGAAAATATTTGTATTTGTACCAGTCAGCGGCATCAGCTTGGTTCAACCTGGGTACAAGATGATTCCCAGGGCATTGTTACCACTATTAAGCTCAATCAAAGTTCCATTCTGCAACGGGAGTGTTGCTTGATTGTCTCAGCGCCAGATTTCTGTTCTTTAGTATTAGCTCAATGGCAAAAAAGCAAGATTCAGATTGATGCTTCGGGAAAAAGATTACAGCAACCATATTTAGAAATGGTTTCTAGTTTTAACCCCGCTACAATTGCGGCTATTCTATCGGGAATTGGGCAAAATATTGTGGCTAATGGCAGTATAGCCCAAGAAATTTTTACTTTTAAGCCGCCCCTAACTGTTAAATCCGACTTATTAAGTAGACTGATTTCACGTCAGGTAGTTCAGCAAGAAAAAGTACAAAGTACCCTAAATACATTGAGAGTAAAAACTAGTCATCAGCTCGAACCATCCTCTGGTATTTTGGGTTTACAAGAAAGTTTTTTGAAAGATTTAGTTCAAGAATTGCGATCGCCCATTACTCATATGAAAACTGCCCTCAGCTTATTAGAATCGAAGCAGATTAAGGGAGAGCAGCGTCAACGATATCTCAAGATGGTCAGTAGTCAATGCGATCGCCAAAACTCTCTAGTTAGCGGCTTGTTGGGCTTGCTACAGTTAGATACTCCCGTCGAAGCCGAGTACCTGCGGTTAGAAGATTTCGTTCCTGGTATAGTTAGCACCTATCAACCTTTAGCCGAAGAAAAAGATATTCAGCTAGGCTACACGATTCCTGCCAATTTACCGCCTATTTCCTGTCCCAAACCCTGGTTTAGACAAATTATTATTAACCTGCTCAACAATAGCCTTCAGTTCACTCTGCCTTGGGGAGGAGTGAAC
>JBCCNG010000721.1:0-2060 GCA_039025955.1 Cyanobacteria bacterium P01_C01_bin.72
CAAATCGGGAAGCGTCAAAACTTTACTATTATCGATGGAGTCGATTCAATTTGCTGGAGTTCGCTGCACGTTGCAGATTTTAAAAGATAATACCGAACGCAAACGTCTAGAAAATGAATTTATCTCTTTAGTAAGTCACGAACTCCGTACCCCCATGACTTCTACTATTGGTGCGTTAGATTTATTGAATTCTGGCAAGTTAGGTAGTTTGAGTGAAAAGGGGCAAAAGATTCTGCAAGTAGCCATTCGCAATAGCGAACGTTTGATTCGTCTAGTCAACGATATTCTCGATCTCGAACGAATGAAGTCAGGTAAGATTGCGATCGAGCCTCACACTCAGAATCTTAACCCCCTCTTAATTCAGGCAACAGAGACAATGCAGGCTATGGCTAGCAAAGCTAGAGTAGAGTTAATTTTATACCCATCCGCACCTATCTCCCTCAATCTGGATAGCGATCGCATTTTGCAAACCTTAACTAATTTGATTGGTAATGGAATTAAGTTTACTCAACCAGGGGGCATAGTCGAATTAAAAGCTACTGTGGCAGGTGATATGTGTCAGATTGCAGTGCATGATACTGGTAGAGGTATTCCTGAAGAGAAACTAGAATCTATATTTGAACGCTTTCAACAAGTTGATGCTTCTGATTCTCGTAGTAAAGGAGGTACGGGATTGGGATTGGCAATTTGCCGTCATATTGTGGAAAGACACAACGGTAAGATTTGGGTGGAAAGCAAATTGGGAGAAGGCAGTACTTTTTATATTAGATTGCCGATCTCATTTGAGGGCAGAAGTTAAATTTTCTCTATTTCTTCCCGATCGCAGTTTAAATTAACAGTACCGATAAGATTTTATAGGCTATGAGTAAAAGTATTTTGATTATTGACGACGAAGAGGATGTCAAAGATATTGCTCAAATGGGATTGGAAATGGCAGCAGATTGGCAGGTAATGACAGCTAGTTCGGGGAAGGAGGGTTTAACCCTAGCGGAAAGCAATCAGCCAGAAGTTATTTTATTAGATTTAATGATGCCTGAATGGGATGGGAAAGAAACTCTCAAGCAATTAAAAGCTAATTTGAATACTACTAAGATTCCTGTAATTCTAATGACTGCTAAAACTCAGTCAGCAATATCTTCAGAATTAGTTGCACTAGATTTAGCAGGAGTAATTACTAAACCTTTTCGCCCTCTAGAATTGCCAGAGCAAATCATAGAGATTCTGGAATCGAAGTAGCTGCATGGAAATTGTACGCAAATATGCATCTTAGTTAGGACATTACATTTTTAGCGTTGGTGAGTGTGTAATGTTTTAGAGGAGGGAAAGTATAGCTTTATAAAACCCCAGGCCAATTAGCATTTGCTTTCTTGATGTTGCCTGAAATATCCTTTTCCCAACGACGCTGAATCCCTTGATTGTAGTTCAGATAAAGCTTGCCATCCACGATTTTCCAGGCTTGAGGATCGATTGCCGCTGTATAACCTTGACTCACTGCCCAAGCACAGAAACCGCCATACTGAGGTGCATATTGTTCGGGATTAGCGGCAAACAAATCGCGATTTTCTTGAGTTGAGAATTGCCAGGTTATCCCATTCCAGTTATGAGAAAACTCCGCTTTACCAGCAACAGGTTTGCTCTGAGTAAAATAGGCAACTGGGTCAGTACCGCGAATCGCCAAACCATTGTTATCAGCAAAAAAACGAATACGAGGGCTATTTGCTTGGGCAATTTCTACTTCAACTGAGGCGTTGGCTGCACCATTCAGTTGATTGTGGGAATTAGCATAACCAGCAAAGATTAATAAGCCCGAAAAAATAAAAAGTGTGAGGTTAAGTGATTTATTTTTAAACATAATTTTTGCTCTGACGAAAAAGAAGATTTTTTAACAGCTTATTATTAGTCAAAACTATGAAACTTAAATTTAGCTGAAACTCTTATGATAATGCAGTAAGTTAATTCTGAGTTTCAGCTAAATTTAAGTTTCATAGTTTTGACTAATAATAAGCTGTTAAAAAATCTTCTTTTTCGTCAGAGCAAAAATTATGTTTAAAAATAAATCA
>JBCCNG010000722.1:0-2053 GCA_039025955.1 Cyanobacteria bacterium P01_C01_bin.72
CATTTGCCCAGATGGTCAGGAACGTTTATTTGAACGTCATGTAAAACTAAAATTATGTAACTGGCGCATTCATTTTTATCCAGATAAACCAGGAAAAGTAATAATTGGTTACATCGGTCGTCATCTTCCTACAGTGAAGTATAAATAGCAAGCGATCGCAACTTCTAATATGACAAAGAATTGTTGAAAGATCTATAACCTGATAACCTGATGGATGTTTTAATGAATAATAATCCGTACCAGCAAGGCAGAACCTTGTCTCTATCGGTCAATTGATATGACAGCGACTACCTGGACAAGACGGCACATTCTTTCCTTAATTGATTTTACAACCGAGGAATACGAGACAGTTTTACAAACCGCAGCTAGCTTTCAGAAGGTGCTAACTGGCAGAACCAAAAAAGTCCCCGCGCTTCAGGGAAGAGTTGTAGCTAATATGTTTTTTGAACCTTCTACTCGTACCCGCAGTAGTTTTGAACTAGCGGCTAAACGCCTCTCCGCCGATATCCTCAACTTCTCTCCTGGTAGTTCTTCTCTGACTAAAGGAGAAACTATTTTAGACACGGCAAAAACCTATCTAGCTATGGGGGCAAACATCATGGTGATTCGCCATAAAGAGGCGGGTGTACCCCAAGTTATCGCCCAAGAGATGGATCGACTCAATTCGGGCGTGACAATTCTTAATGCAGGAGATGGTCAACATCAGCATCCCTCCCAGGCTTTACTGGATTTATTTACTCTCACTACCGATTTAGATGCGGATAATCCCCGTTTAGAATTACTTCAGGGCAAAAAAATTGCGATTGTCGGTGATATCCTTCATTCTAGAGTCGCCCGTTCCAACATCTATAGTCTTACTAGCGCAGGTGCATCAGTACACCTTTGCGCGCCAGCCACTTTATTACCCAAGGCTTTTTTTAGCATGGCAGATCCAAGCAACTCAGGTGAATTATATATCCACTGGCAGTTAACACCCGCGTTAAAAGATGCTGATTTTGTGATGACGCTACGACTACAGAAAGAACGCATGACGGCAAACTTTATCCCCAGTCTGCGGGAATATCATCAACTTTATGGATTAACCCGCGATCGCCTAAAATTATGTCAGCCTCATGTTAAATTACTCCATCCTGGCCCTACCAATCGTGGCGTAGAGGTAACTTCCGATTTAATGGACGACCCCAATCTTAGTTTGGTCTCCAAGCAGGTAACAAGTGGAGTCGCTACAAGAATGGCGTTGCTATATTTGATTGGTAATAGTAATGATAATTAATACTAGATTCTGTTTTCCTTTAATACTTATAGTCGTTTTAATTAGGGCTTGCTGAAAAAGTCTGAGTAAAAATTTGTTGAATGTTGAAAATTCCGAAATCGATTTATTCATAAGATGGGTACAGTAACTGGAAACGACATCTTCACTTTTTCCAACCGCGATCTTCCAACAGGGTATAAAGCACAGGAACAACTATCAGACTCAGCAAAGAAGAGGTAATCAAGCCGCCGATAATACCCACCGCCATGGGCTGGCGTAATTCTGCACCTGCACCGTAGCCTAATGCAATGGGTAGCATCCCGAGAATGGTGGAAAAGGTAGTCATGACAATGGGGCGTAGGCGGACAACTCCCGTGTTGAGAATAGCCTCGGTGCGTTTCATTCCAGAGTCGCGTAATTGGTTGGCGTAATCGAGAAGCAGGATGGCATTTTTATCGAGTAATCCCAGTAAGAAGATTAAGCCGATCAAAGAGATCATGCCAAAGTCGCTTTGGGTAATGAGTAAAGCTAGCATCGCCCCGACAATTGATAGGGGTAAAGACAAGCCAATTACCAATGGTTCTAACCAACGACGAAAAGGTAAATAGAGGACTACCAGCATACAAATGACGGCTAGAGTCAGAGTAACGGCGAATTCTCCTAGTATTTTCTGCGATCGCGCGGAATCTCCTTCTAAATCGAAACCAATCTCAGCAGGAAGAATCTGATCGGCGATCGCCCTAGCTTTTTCTGTGGCATCTCCAATACCCTGGTTTGCTGTGAGGTTAGCATTGATATAAG
>JBCCNG010000723.1:0-2046 GCA_039025955.1 Cyanobacteria bacterium P01_C01_bin.72
AGACGACTGGGACGCTTTGCGTCCGTGGATACCGCTTCGCATATCGCATTGAGTGTATCCTTGACCGAAGGGAATCCTTTAGGATAGGGCGGCTATGCTTCGCAAATCGTCAGATTGAGCAATTAACTGAGGGTTTTAACATTGTATTATTGAACCTTCCATCGCTATAATTGCTCCAGAAAGCCTCACAAAACTGAAAATCAAACCTAAAATATTTATTTCCTTCAAGAAATCAAAAGTTCTTGCTATTATGCGCGATCGCGTTATTGCCTGGCTGCGGCAAAATGTCTCTAACCATCGTTTACAGCACATACTAGGGGTAGAATCCACCTGCATCACCCTTGCCCGCTGTCACCAGTTAAATGAGCAGCAGGCGGCTCAGGCGGGTTTACTGCACGACCTGGCAAAATTTTTCCCGCCTAAAAAAATCCTCAAAATAGCTACAGAAGCTAATATCCCCGTCGATCAAATCTGCCTCGATCATCCTCACCTGCTCCACGCAGACATTGGGGCGGTAGTAGCTCAACGAGAGTTCAAGATCAAAGATCCTGAAATTCTTACTGCTATTGCTAACCATACCCTGGGCGCACCGCAGATGAGTAAACTAAGCTGTGTCGTTTTTATTGCCGATGTTTTAGAGCCAAATCGCGGAGATAATGAGCGGTTAGCCGCTATGCGGGTTGTTGCCCAAGAAAATCTTTACAAATGTGTACAGCAGACTAGTGATTATTCATTAGAATATCTATTAAGCAAGCGAAAAATTATCCATCCCCGCACGGTTTTAACCAGAAATTGGGCTTTGGCTCAAGTCCAGGCAAAATCCTCTAAGCCGTTAATTAAAAGCCGCAACAAATCTCAATAAAACAACTACACCTGAAATAACGTACCTGCATGACTAAATCATCCGAACCAGCGATCGCCACTCAAGACCAATATGTGACCGAAACTACTGTTGATACCAGAGAACTAGCCCTCCAGATTGCCGATGCTGCTGAAGACAAAAAGGCAGCAGATATCGTCTTGCTCAAAGTAAGTGACGTATCATACTTGGCAGACTATTTTGTAATTGTCACAGGCTTTTCTCGGACTCAACTAAATGCGATCGCTGAATCGATTGAAGAACGACTAGAAGATAAGTACAATCTTCGTCCAGTCAGGGTCTCAGGGAAACGAGAAGGGGGGTGGATCGTCCAAGATTATGCCGACGTGATCGTCCATACCTTTCTTCCTGAAGAGAGAGAATACTATAATCTAGAGGCATTTTGGGGACATGCCGAGCGCCAGCCGTTTTCCCAGCCTAACCAGCTTTAGTTAATATCATTCTTGAGTATGAATAAATCTAGCGTTAATTTTTGCCCAGTTCCCTTAGAACAGCAGCCAATCTACGAATACGAGCAGCTTAAGGAGTCTTGGTTATTTGACTGGGGAATGTTGGCAGTTGGACAGTATAGCCGCAAAGTAGCCTGGGTGGCTTTCTGGAGCCTGATGTTTGTTGTTCCTCTCTCAATGTCGATTTTTACTCCTGCCAAAGAGCCTCTAGAATTTACTTTATCTAGTTTGATTGGTATTGCCTTCTTGACAGCACTGTTTCTCTCCCGCATTTATTTGGGCTGGCGATATGTTAAAGATCGGCTTAAAAGCGATCGCATTTTCTATGAAGAGTCTGGCTGGTACGATGGACAAACTTGGCTAAAACCCAGCACGATGCTAGATCGCGATCGTCTAGTCGTTAGCTATGAGATTGAGCCGATAATGCAAAGGCTACATAAGACTTACGGCTTGATTGCGGCAATTGTGGCTCTCTCTTGCCTCATTTGGTTTCTTTTTACCTAGAAACTTTGGTGCCGAGAAACGATAGAAGATAGCAGTGGGAAAAATTCACTTGAGCCAGCCAACAAGTCGGCAAGAATTGATCGACCTCAAGCGTATTAGAATACAGATTACTCATTAATTAAATATTGCATGTATAGGGGAAAAAGAACCCAGACACCTTTACTTGAAGTACACCTGCTCCGAGAAGGTATTTTAGAATCTTCCCATCAGGTG
>JBCCNG010000724.1:0-2030 GCA_039025955.1 Cyanobacteria bacterium P01_C01_bin.72
GAAAATATGGCTTTAGCTGCTGCTTTCGGTTTGTTTGCTTGTTGTAGTTCTTAGGTGTGAAGAAGATGAATCACAGTTTTGCACGAATTAAAGCTGATCCAGATAGGTACTTGTTAAACTTTCAAGACAAAACCTGCTTTGTGAGGGCAGACTTATTTTGCTGGCTATTGCTATTGATGACACGGGGGGTTATTAACCAGACAGCATTAAGTTTAGCTTCTTTACCGACTCAATTAAAATATTTAGTGAAGTATTCAGAGCAGCTTGTGATGATCTACCCAATGATAGCTACAGCATTATTGGTATCTGCGCTCATTGCAAACCATAATTGCAGGTTAATGGTTTTTCCGCAAATTGCTCCCAGCCATTGTTATTATGACTATGCAGCTAAACCCTATCTCTTCCAGTCTTGGGTGCAGACAGCAGAAAAGTCTTATTTTTGTTCAGGAGTCAATTCGATGCAGTGAACTCCTTCCATACAGCTTTTGACGCTCTATATAGCTATTTTTAGTTTTCAAAGCGTCAAAAAAAGCTTTTTAAACATTATTTTTTGAGAAATATTTCGAGAAATGTTTCGCGAAACGTCTCTAGGATATTGTGTTTAGAAAGCAATTTTAACCAACAAAAACCAGGACTAATATATGCAATCAAAAAAAACATGGCAAAAGCCACAGCTAACAATTCATGGCTCAATTGAGTCCGTAACTCAAGCTAAGGGTAGCCTAAAAAAAATCTCAGGCTTAATTACTGCGGGAAAAGGCATTAGCGCAATCCTCAGTATCTAAAATCTAATCTTCTCTCAATTTGAGAAGGGAAATTTCATTCTGTTTAGTAGAATCAAACTCGTAAATTATGTTCCAAAAATTGTCAATTGCTTTGTTCTTATCTGCTTTTACCCTAGGGGTAGCAGAATCAGCCAAGGCAGTTTCTCTAAATCCTGGTGAATTTACTCCGTTTATGTTTGGAGATGCTGGCACTCCTACATCATCCTTTGATTTCAATGTCGGGAAAGGTGGCGGAAAGTTGAAAGTCACCGATGTGGGCTTTGCGGGAGATATCTTTCAAGTCTCCAATTTCGGGACTGTGATTGGTAATACCTCTAGCGTTAGTCCTAACGATAATGTATTTACAGCTAATCCTGGCGAGGCTTTTAATAATCCTTTATTTAGTTCAGGTTCATTTAGTTTAGATGCAGGTAATCAGAGTATTACTATCACTCCTACTGCTAGTCCTTTTGGCAGCGGTACGGGCTTTCTTAAAGTTCCAGAACCTCTAACTATTTTGGGTTCAATAGCAGCTATTGGCATGGGTGCATTCCTCAAGCGGGAGTACAGCCGTAAAAGTAACTTAGTTAAGTAAATTAAGTCCAATTTGCTCAAGATTGAGGCGGGTTGATTCCTGCCTCAATTGATCAGCTCTAAATGAAAAGAGATGTGATTAAAATCTGATTTGAATTATTTTTGCTTTATTTTTGACTTAAAAATTTTGCTATGTTTCCCACTTACCCGACATCAAAAATTCGGATTCCGCCGCTGATTTTACTGGGAATGGCTGTTGCCCTAGCCTGTATTCATTTAGGACTAAATCTTAAGCTGGGGAAATATTCCCATTTAGCCATCAGTCTAGTTTTCTGGTTGGCGATCGCCTCTACTATTAGTGATAAATACCGTCGTCTACACTACTCCAGCGACTTGCTCTCCTGTGGACTGGGAACAATGGCGATCGCTCTATCCTTGGCAGCAGGAACAGTTCTCAACCGTGGTCTTTGGCTTGGTTTTGCCCCCTGTATATTCCTACTGGGATTGGCTTTACTTGCGTCGGGAAGCAAAAATCTGCGCTGCTATCTTCCCGAACTAATTATTATGCTCACTTTGGGCATACCAAAACTCTTACTACCCCTAATTCCTGATATTTCACCCATTACCGCTAAATTTTCCGCTTTCTGGCTCTTTTATTCTGGTTTTAGGGGTAGTAAGAGTTTTGGTATGCCCAAAGTGAGCATAATAATTAGTTCGGGAAGATAGCAGCGC
>JBCCNG010000725.1:0-2023 GCA_039025955.1 Cyanobacteria bacterium P01_C01_bin.72
AACTACCTTCAGATGTAGTGGCGATCGCTGAATTAAAACAGAATAATCAAGATTTACCTTCTACCACCGTTTTAGTCAATCGTCAGGGAGAAAACGCTATTGTTAGTGTCGCGCCACCCCAAGCGGGGACTTACGAGCTGATTATCTACGCCAAACAAGAAGACGACTCTGCTTACTATGAAGAAGCAATTAAATATCAAATACTAGCGATAAACTCTACTGCTGAATTACCCAAAGTGTACAGCCATTTCTATCAGCATCAGGTGAATTTAATCGAGCCTCTCGCCGCTAATTTAGATCCTGACTGGTCTACTTATTTTAATTTAATTGTTCCTGGGGCAATTGATGTTCAGGTTATTAATACGGATACACAACAGTGGACTACCCTGGACGGATATGGAGATTATTTTGCTGGCAATGTTGAGATCAAACCAGGCACAACTGCTATAGTGGCAAAGTTTCCTGGAGATGAACAATATTGGCAGCTTGTGGAATATCAAGCGCAGAATGTTTTTGCCCCATAAGATAGCAACAGCCAGAATTATTCTTGTTACAAATCTTCCTCTTAAGTCTGTTGATTGTTAGTTCAGGGTCAAATTGAGCTATGAACATCTTTCGCAAGTATGATGCTTGAAGTAATTATTCTCATTTACAATTATTCAGTTACGTAATATTTTTTTTTAGCTATTATGCCCGTCGCCGAAACCCGAAAGGGAAATTATATTCTGGCTGTAGATGATATCCCCGATAATCTTCTTTTAGTACAACTCGCTCTCGAAGAAGAGGGTCATCATGTCATGCTGGCTAATAATGGCGAGACTGCCCTCAAACAAATCAAGCAAGCGCCTCCTAGTTTGATCTTACTTGATGTTATGATGCCTGGCATGGATGGTTATGAAGTGACTAAGCGTATTCGTAACGACAAAAATATTCCTTTTATCCCCATCTTGTTAGTGACAGCGCGGGAAGAATCTAGCTTAGTCCAAGGATTAGACGCGGGGGCAGACGAATTTGTGCGTAAGCCTTTTCAAATTGAAGAGCTACAGGCAAGAGTACGCTCAATGTTACGCTTCAAAGAAACTATTGACCAGCGAGAAAATTTTGTATCTTGTTTGACTCACGATTTGCGGACTCCCTTGGTAGCTGCCAATCGCATGCTTAACTTAATCACTCAGTCAGCTTTTGGCGACGTAACGGAAGAACAACAAAAGGCGATCGCCAATATTGTCAGCAGTAATGATAACATGCTGGAAATGCTTAACACTTTGCTAGAAACCCATCATTATGAATTGGGACAGAAAACCCTCAGCTTCATTAGTGTTAATCTACCCAAGATGATTACCGAAGTTGTGACAGAACTTAAACCTCTCGCAAATGAGAAAGGTATCAAGCTAGAATCGGCGCTGGCTACAGATATTTTTGAGCTAAAAGGCGATCGCCTGGAATTACGGCGAGTAATCACTAATCTAGTTGGCAATGCGATTAAGTTCACAGATAGCGGTTGCGTCACAGTGTCTCTATCGCGGTCTGGTACGGAGGCAGTGATGAAGGTTATTGATACGGGGATTGGCATTTCTCCCGAAAATCAGACGGCAGTTTTCCAAAGATATCACCAGGGGAATCATCGACGAGCAGGCAAAGGTTTGGGACTATACCTCTGTCAGCAAATTATCAATGCTCATGGAGGAAGACTTACCGTTAGTTCTACTGTAGGGAAGGGAACTACTTTTACCTTTACTTTACCGATTAACAACTAGCAGCGGGAAAGTTGATTGTAAAGCTGTTTTTTTCGTCAGCAAGTTCGAGCCAGATTAGAACAACAATAGTCTAAAATTAATAAGCAACAATAGAGCGATCGCGCCGTATTTTGCCACTGTCTTGAACCTGATCTAAATTAGCCAACCAAACTGCTGTATCTGCACCCTGTTCTAAAGTTCGCGGTGCGTTTCCCCCCCCATATCGGAACTTACCCAGCCAGGATCGACAGCGTTAACGGTAATGTTTTTACTGGCTAAAGCAGCAT
>JBCCNG010000726.1:0-2018 GCA_039025955.1 Cyanobacteria bacterium P01_C01_bin.72
CAAAAAATCAGCTCCAGTTTAGAAAGAAGAGAAAAAGAGCTAACTTTACAGCAGTATCAAAGAGGGGATGAAATTTCTACTTTAGATTCAGGCATTTGGCAGGTTTATCGAGGAGTTGTGCAGTTAAGCAGAGTCCAGCAGGATGGAACAGAAATAATCTCAGGCTGGGTAACAGCAAACGGGGTTTTTGGCAGTCTGATTGATAGTTCAGATATTTATCGCGCTGTAGCTTTGGGTGATGTTTATGCCAAACGCTATTCCGCTCACGATCTGGTGAAGTATCCTTCTTTGGGCAGACAGTTTTTAGCTCAATTTAGCGATCGCCTAATCAAGTCCCAACAGTTGTTGGCAATCATCGCTATTAGCCGAGTAGAAGACCGTTTAAGACATCTTTTGTCGATGCTTCAGCAGGAAATTGGGCATACCGTTGAGGATGGTGTTCGTTTACAAGTTAGGTTCACCCATCAACATCTAGCTGAGTCTATTCATACAACCAGAGTAACCATGACTAGAATTTTGGGAGAATTTCAGGCACAAGGTCTAGTTTATTTCGACCAGGATCGTCATCTGGTGATCAAAAACATCTAGTCGCCAACTCTGCTGATACCAAATATTTTTATCAGGACATGTATTGAGAATGTAAAATACATGTTTTTTTATTTACAGCAATTTTTAGTTGGATAAACTATATCTTTAATACCATTTCTCAAAAAAGAAATAGAAAACCAAACAAGAGAAGTCTGCCGACTGGACATCTCCAATCCCCAATCCCCGACCCCTAGTCCCCTGAACCAACAAATTAAAATGTATCAAGATTAATTGCAACGACTATAAAACCTATTCACAATACCAATGACCAGTAGTAACGAAAATCGCCTAGACCGAATTGAGGCAATTGTAGAATTTAATTCTCGTGCCATCCAAGCCATTATGGAACAACGAGCCACAGAACGGCTAGAGCATGAGGAAAGAATGAAGTTTTTAGCAGAAAATCAGCGACAACTGATCCAGACTCAAAGAGGAATAGCTAATTTAGTATCTTCACTAGATGAAGATAGACCAACAGTACTCAGAAAATTAACTGCGATCGAAAATAAGCTCGATTCTTTGATTGAAGGTAATCAATAATATTGTAAAACTTGCCTTGTTGATGAAGTTTAAACTAAAAAAGTCAGGATTTTGGGCAGTGCTGTAGTACAGACTCTCGCTAATTGGGAAGCGGGTTCGACACCTTTAGCAATCACTTCAAGAAAACCTACTGCTCTTTCTGCTTTCTCCTGCATCGTTCGCTCCTGGGGGTTTTGTACTGCTGCGGCGATAATTTCTATCTGTTCTAAAACTTGCTTTTGGTCATCTGTTGGTAATTGCGGATCTGCTACTGCGGCTTGAAGTTGGGTTAGTAATTACTTAATTCCTGGTTCATCTGAGTTAGAGGCGGTTGGTAGCTTATTGATGATATTAGCAACCGTACCGTTAAGATCTCCTAAGTTAAATGCTCCCGCACCGCTATTGTTAATCGTGCAAGAGTTGTTTAAATTACGGCTTTGGTCAGTCTATAATTATCCTGAACATAATTGCCCTCAATCTGTTCGTTGTAATTACCGTCTTTGAGATTGATTTTACACTGTTCACCAGATATGATCTTATCTCCTTGATGATTATAGGTTTCCGCATAAAAACCAGGGCGCTTAAGTGCCGTATCGACCATGTTTTCCAATGCTTGGATACGATTATCCTTAGCCGCAATTAACTCTTTATATTCTGCGGCAGTTAGAGCTTTGATTTGATTATAAGTCTCAAAATAATCGGCGCTCAACTGAGACAAATCGGCGTTGGCTTCAGCTTTCAGTCTCAGCAATAAATGATCCTGATTCTCTCCTTTTATTTCCATGGAGGCGAATTCAAGTTTAGCGTCGGGGTTATTTTCCACTAGCTGTTTCCAAGAAATTGCGATCGCTCTGGGGTCTACTTCCTGATTATGATAGATATCGAGAGTGTCAAAAATCGGCTTAATAAAG
>JBCCNG010000727.1:0-2011 GCA_039025955.1 Cyanobacteria bacterium P01_C01_bin.72
ATTACTTGCCTGGGGAGGATTATTAATTATGTAGCAAGTAGCAGGGTATTCATATCAAAACATTAAATAAGAATTGTAGTCATCGATCTTGAATCCACTACCTACTACCTCGAATCGATAACTTTGAGGGTGCAACAATTAATTCAAACGAGTATAAAATCTTGTTTCGGTACAGATAAAATCTAACGGGACATCCCAAGTATCTGTTGCTATTTCTACGCCGTAAGCAAAGTCAAATACAATGCCAATAGTGGTAGCATTTAAACCCGTCTCTTTGCTCAACAAACGGTCATAAAAACCGCCACCATAACCTAAACGATAGCCCTGAAGATTACAGGCTACAGTAGGAACTAGAATTAAATCTGCTGTGAGAGGATCAACTAGGGATGCCGTCTCTAATGGTTCAGTGATACCATACTTGCCTGATTGTAATTCATTCCCAGGCTGCCATAAGTGCCAGACTAAAGATTGATCGACGCAGCGGGGAAAACCCCAGGCTTTATCTAGCTGAAACAAAGATGTCAAATCTGGTTCTTGACGAAAGCTAAAATATGCCAAGATAGTTTGCGCCTCTATAAATAGAGTACTCGGCTTCAGGCGATCGCAAATTTGCTTACTTCGATCCTGCCATTCTGCGGGAGATAGAGACCGTCGCTGTTCTAGAATTTTGCGTCGTAGGTCAGATTTATTTGATGCGGGCATAGATATTAGAGTTATCTTTGGCTACAAATGCTTAATCATCTTCACATGAGCAATACCCGCTTCGACAAATTGTTCGCCGACAATAGTAAACCCTAACTGCTGATACATTGAAGCAATATAAACTTGAGCATGAACCATAACAGTGGATTTATTTCTCTGAGCAATGTGTGCTAAAGCAGACTGCATTAACTTTGTCCCAATTCCCTGCTGTCGATACTCACGCAACACGGCAAGACGTTCTATTTTGCTCGTAGCAGCATTAATTTCTCTAATTCTGGCTGTACCTACTGCTTTATTCCCAGCATAGGCTAAAAAATGGATTGTGCTTTCATCCCAGCCATCAAACTCTAAATCTGCTGAGACACCCTGTTCTTCCTGAAACACCCTAGTTCTAATATCTTTGATCGCAACTAGAGAGTCATGGTAAGTAACAGTTTCAATTCTAATCGAGCCTAGATTATCTATCATTTTAAGCTGTCATGCTCAGTTAAGATTCTTTCTACCCTAGCTTCCTCGATTTTGAAAGTAAGTTTCTTCGATTCATGAATATCCCTCTGAGTTTTAGTCAGGCTAACAGTTGAACCGACAGTGAATACTAAACCCATACCCATAAATCCCTTGATCCAGGCGTTTGCGGGCAGGTAGATAATACCCAGAGAAGTAGCAGAAATAGAAATAATAAAAGATAACCAGGTTTGGGCTATCCAGGCGGAACTATGTTCTTGATCCAATACCTTACGAGTCATTAGCTTAATTCTCCATCAATACTTGTTTCCCATATCTTAGGTAAGTTAGCTAGAGAAAAAACAACCAGGGGTGACGGTTAGCTAATTGGTTTTGGCAATATCAAGAGCAACTTGAATAGTTTAGCAACTCTTGACTAAAGCGATCGCCTTTATTCCAGCCTTAATTACCAAAAATTACCTAAAAGCTAATAATGAAAAACGCAGTGCGTACGCGCACAAATGCCCTTGGTTTTAAAGGATACACTCGATGCGATATCCAAAGGATTATCCACGGACGCAAAGCGTCCCAGTCGTCTTAACGACAAACATGCGGCGAACTAAGGATACCGCTTCGCATATGTGAGATTGTTCCTATATTTTTAAATAAGCATAAATAGAAGTTTTACATGCTTACTTCAGACTAGGAAAGAACCTCGCGGTAACAAAAGTAATCACCCTTCAATTGTTACTCGCATGCTACTTGCACATCATTAATTTATGTTAATATCGTTCCATACTGGGTATTTCTTGCTAACAATCTCTTTAATAAAATTAATTTTTAATTTTAGAATTAAAGAACCAAA
>JBCCNG010000728.1:0-2007 GCA_039025955.1 Cyanobacteria bacterium P01_C01_bin.72
CCCGAGTCCCACCCGAGTCCCACCGAGTCCCACCGAGTCCCCGAACTGAATCAACACATACTTCAGTTAGTCCGAATTTCAACTCCCTCCGCATTGATTAACAATCAGAGCAAACTTTGTTGTTTGACAGCGGAGTAGTCTCTGATCAACACTACATACATCAGGAGTTTTCCCATGGCTCAGGCTATTATCGCCCCAACAGAAATCAATTTTGCTCAGATTCAATCTGAGTATGCCACTAAAAGCCCGGAAGAAATTCTCGAATTTGCGCTGAATAAATTTGATAATATTGCTATTTCTTTCAGTGGTGCAGAGGATGTAATTTTAATCGACATAGCTGCGAGAATTAGCAGTAATCTTCAGGTTTTTTCGATTGATACAGGTCGTTTACACTCAGAAACATACCAGTTTTTAGAACAGGTAAGACAGCGCTATGATATTGATTTGGAAATCTTGTTTCCCGATGCTAAACAAGTAGAGCAGTTAGTCAAGCAAAAGGGATTTTTCAGTTTTTATGAAGACAATCATAAGGAGTGCTGCGGAATTCGCAAGGTGCGTCCTCTGCGTCGTAAACTAGCCACTGTTGATGCTTGGATCACCGGTCAACGCAAAGATCAGAGTCCAGGTACTCGCGCCAACATTCCCATAATTCAGCAGGATACGGCATTCTCCACCGAAGACCATAAGATTGTCAAATTTAATCCCTTGGCAAACTGGACATCGGCGCAGGTATGGCAATATATTCGTGATTTTAATGTGCCTTACAATCCTCTTCATGAGAAAGGTTTCACTAGTATCGGTTGCGAACCCTGTACTAAGGCTGTATTGCCCAATCAACATGAGAGAGAAGGTCGCTGGTGGTGGGAAAATGCAGCGGAAAAAGAATGCGGCTTCCACAAAGACAATTTGAAAAAGACAATTTGAACCAATAAGTTTGATCGCCTAGAAAGAAGTTAGATCACTCGATAGTCAAAGTTTAACCTCTTTCTAATCTTAGCTCTTGGCGATGCTGTTAATTTATTGTCGTTAATAGACAAGAGAAAAAAGCAGCAATTAACTTTACTATTCCCATGACAGCAATTGAATCATAACTTAAATTATGTTGTGTATGAGAGTTAATTTCCTATCTTGAAATTAATTCTTATTTTTTGAGAAAAACTTTAATCAATCAATTGAAATTATGGAAGGAAGCTGGCTAATTTTGGCAGTCGGTGGCGTTTTTTCAGGTGTTCTAGCTGGTATATTGGGCATAGGTGGCGGCTTTATTATCGTCTCCTTGATGATTGCTTTGGGCTATCCCTTTACTCAGGCGATCGCCACCAGCAGCCTGGTGATTATTATGAGTTCTAGTGCTGGCAGTTTTTATAATTGGCAACAGGGCTACCTAAGTCTCAAACGAGTAGCCTATCTTGCCATACCGGCAATTATCTTTGCGCCTTTAGGAGTTTATTTGACGGGAGAAACACCAGAGTATGTCCTGTTGAGTATTTTTGCTTCCTTTATGCTGGTAAATATAGGCTTAATTAGTCTGAAAAAGAAAATTGCCTCACAACAACAACCCGTTCCCGACAAAACTTTTAATCCACTCTTATCAAGAATCTTTACGGGTGGAATAGCGGGATTTTTGGCTGGTTTATTGGGTATTGGCGGCGGTGCAATTATGGTTCCGTTACAAATGTTGCTTTTAAACGAAGATATTAAAGTAGCTGTTCGTACCAGTTTAGGGGTAATTGTCGCCGCCACAATTTCATCTTGCATACTTCATTTTGCCAAAGGTAATATTCTGTTTGTTCCTGGTTTTGTTCTCGGTATTAGCGGGATGCTGGGCTCTCAGTTGGGATCAAGGATGTTGCCTAATCTGTCCAATTCTCTGGTAAGCAAAATTTTTATTTCCTTTTTAGCCATGATGGCGCTTTTTAACTTTTGGAAATCCTGGAGCAGCTACCAAAGTCTTATTTGAATAAATAAGGAAATTTGATATAAATCTAAAATAGATATTTTATGACA
>JBCCNG010000729.1:0-1971 GCA_039025955.1 Cyanobacteria bacterium P01_C01_bin.72
CCTAAATAGAGCTGAATAATTTAAGAGTTCTACTGATTTCTCCAATTTTGCCCTTGAATATTAAATCAATTACGCTGATATTTTTATTGAGCTGCAACCTTCTCTAAGTCCTTTGTCTCATATTGATTGTAGAGGTTGTCTCCCCGTCAGTAAATTCTCACTCTTCCCCCGTATCCTTTCTTTTGGCAAGGCTAGTCAAACTCCCTAACGGATCGGTGCCAAAAGCTGCTTCAAAAGCTTTAAAGTAATCACGGGTCAAAGCTGTTCGCTTCCCAAACTGAGGCGCACTTGCCCGTAAATCATAGACCCAGACTTCAGTATTAGACGACATGGGAAAAGTGCTAGCCCATAAAAATCGGCGCACGAGAGCCAAGGCATCAGAAAAAGTAGGTACAGATTTAACATACCAACTTTTTTGTCTAGTAGTCCAAGTAAAATTGGCTTGCAAATGATGAGCCAAAAGAGTGACAAGCGAAAATAATCCCAAGATCAGAGGAGTGGTACAGGCGATGCCTTCGGTTAGCTTCGCAATCGCTAAATCTGACCATTGACGTTGAGTTTCCATACCCAAGTGTCTCCTAACTTCTTCAACAGCTCGATTGGATATGCGCGGGAAACCCACGCATCCCTCTCGCTCAAAAGTTACTTCTATTTGCCACTCCGTGAGACGTTTTCGAGGGAAATAGTGCCGTAAATCGAGCAAACCAATACTTAAGAATGCTGACAAGATTGTAGCTTAAAGTAAATTGATTTCCTGCTTTCGTTAACTCAAATGAATTGCTCAATGCCAGGCGGAAAAGTGCAGAATACCAGCCACAAACACCGATCACACCATTTGGTTTGACAAAAAGATATTTAGCGTAGATATCAGGAGAAATTAGCCAGCCATAGCGATAATTGATCACAGGGTAATCGCGATTTAGCTCAAAAGGACCTTCAGGATTGCTAGAGGTAAATATATAAGTGTTGTAGTTACTAACGGGAATATTTTTCTGCTTTAAAAATGCTTTGAATTCTTCACTTAGATAGTATTTCCAGCTAGAGCCAAAAAGATAATATTGACCATCCAAAAACTTGACATCAATTCTTTCTAATTCGCTGGTTAAGCCAGATTCAAATCCTGGCTGTTTTCTCGGATCTAATGCCGATTCCAATAGCTCGTATGGACCTGTAATGCTTTTTGCTTTAGCTACCGCTATTTGCGGTTCCGTTCCCCAAATACAGCCTCCTCCAGTGACTATATAAAGATAATAAGTTTGAGTGCGATCGCAAAAATGAAGATAGGGATCTCTCCAGGCATAGGCAAATCCGCCTGTGGGATATGGTCTACCAAAAGGATAAAGCTGCGGATCGGGTTCTAAGCTAAATTGATCACAATCGGTAAAATTAATGCCATCTGTTGAAGTTGCTAATCTTAGTCTTTGGTCTAAGTAAACCTCTCCCTTTAGTTTAGTTAGGGTAGCAACACCATAAAATAAATAAATTGTGTCCTCAAAACAAACAACGCTAGCGGCACAGGTAATATCTGTTTCGCCCACAGGAGACAACACTTTGCCACAGTCTGTCCATGAATCCAGATCCTGAGAACTGTATAAATGAAGATGGTTTTTGCTTAAAAATGGGTCGGGTTCAAGCTCATTTTCTATCCAGTAGGGATGGGGTTCGTCGTCGAATTGTAAGCAGTAGGCATAGTAATAACCACGCCAATAAATTACTGCTGGGTCCCAGGTTTTTTGCTCAACTTTTTGTTGCTTTGACTTTAACATTTAAACTGATATTTACAAATTAATACTAAAAATTATTCGTTCAGGAATAGCTGCTCGCTTGAGATAGGATATGAAACCATATTAAATTGTGATTGTACTACCGAACGGTAACAATTACTGGCTTGATTTTGTATCAAATCTGCTTGCAAAATAATACTGTGTATGTATTCTGCTTCAAGTTCTAAAGAAATTTAGATATTTATTA
>JBCCNG010000730.1:0-1953 GCA_039025955.1 Cyanobacteria bacterium P01_C01_bin.72
AGCTATCAGTTTTTAATCTCATTAAATTATGGGCAATTCATGAGCAAAACTTTCTCTCTTGCTAAATTTTAGAGGCCCTACTGCTGACCCCCATACCTGCTGGTGGGTATCTAAAATTTAGCAAGAGAGAAAGTTTTGCTCATGAATTGCCCATAATTTAATGAGATTAAAAACTGATAGCTGGTTTTTAACAGCGTCAATTAGTCTGAGATCAGAGTTTTAAATCAGCGTTTTAGATCGCCAAGTTATTAGTCGGAGAACGACGGCTCGAAACAGCTCTTAAAAATAAACAAATAAAAAAATATATATACAATGATTAGTACATCGGAGCTAACAGTAAGAGGTATGCTGCCACCAGTAGCTCGCAAAAAAATGCAAGCTTGGATTAGAAGTCGTCATCTAATTTGTTCGGGAAACTTCTTCATACTAGAGTCCTTAGAGTATTCAACAATTGCAAGGTTTGAGGAATGTGTTCAGGGATTAGGAGGAACTTTCATTTCTGTTGAACCAGTGCGTAAAGTTTGGATTGGCAATCATCGACAGGTGATTTTATATCAGGCGAAAGCTAGCTTACATACTCCTCACCACGAACTAAAACAGTATTGGATCAAATATGGTGGCTTCTACACTAGATTTGACGATAAATCTTGTTAAAAATGACGCATAATTACCCTATCAGGAAAAATTAAGACTATGGTTAGTACTTTCATTAGCCCAGTAATCAGTAAAGGGGCAGAGTTGGGATTGAGTCTTTATGAAGATATCGAACCAGTTGAACTACATCCTAACGATTCCCCCTCCACCAGAGAAACAATAATTCTGGCGGTATATCGACAAGTTTTGGGTAATGCTTATGTAATGGAAAGTGAAAGGCTAACTATTCCCGAATCTAAACTAAAAGAAGGAAAAATAGGAGTACGCGAGTTTGTGCGTCAAGTCGCTCAATCGAAATTATATCAATCCCGCTTTTTTGATAATTGCCCTCGCTACCGTAGTATTGAGCTAAATTTCAAACATTTGTTAGGTCGCGCGCCAGACAGCTATGAAGAAACTAGTCTCCATAGTCAAATCTTAGACCGAGGCGGCTATATTGCCGAAATTAACTCCTACATAGATAGTGAAGAATATCAAAATAAATTTGGTGACAATATTGTTCCTTACTACTGTGGCTACAAAACTCAAGCAGGCAAAAACATAGTTGGCTTTACTCATCTATTTCAGTTATTTAGGGGTGCTTCCTGTAGCGATAAAAAATTAACGACTCAGGATAAACCTCGTCTGACTAGTTCGCTGGTTAACAATAGCCCAAGTCCAGTTATACTACCTTCCAGCAGTGAAAG
This sequence comes from Cyanobacteria bacterium P01_C01_bin.72, assembly GCA_039025955.1. GTDB lineage: Bacteria > Cyanobacteriota > Cyanobacteriia > Cyanobacteriales > Xenococcaceae > Waterburya. The sequence continues at coordinate 1,341 of JBCCNG010000730.1, forward strand.
CTACGGTGGGGTAACTGATATTAATAAGCTATTAGCAAAAGTATTTGATTCCAAAACCCAAGCAGTTTCTAGCACCCCGCAATTCGCTTCACAAAGTAGTTCCAGTTCTACAACTGCTGATTATGAGGCAAGCTCGTCGTCTGTCAACTCGGCTCAGAAGATCGCTGAACTTCAGCAAAAACTATCTAACCTTAGTTCATTTGCCAATATTGGTGCTGCGAAAATCGGTAGATGGCAGCAATCTAGCGCAACATCTGAAACAAATGCTGTCTTGGCTTCTCCTGATAGTGCTTCACCGCAGCAAATTATTGCGGATTTAGAACGCAAAATAGCAGATGCCCAACGTCTAGCTAACATTGGAGAAGCTCGTCTAAATAAATGGCGCAAAAGATCTTTTCGTTAAATAATCGTCGAAATTTATTTCTCACCATCAACGAGCAAGAGCAAGTTATGAATTGTACAGGGCTATTTCATTCTTAATGGTAATGTAGTTATGGTAAATTTAATCAAACCAGAAAAGTGAGTGAAATAGCCATTCTAGAGGTATTCTTAGGAATGCCAGACCATAGAAGGAAACAGGGAACAAGACATTCATTAGAGCTATGCCTAGCTC
>JBCCNG010000731.1:0-1943 GCA_039025955.1 Cyanobacteria bacterium P01_C01_bin.72
TGTTGTTGTTGTTGCTTTTTGCAACCAGTTTCTTTGTTTAGCAACACCTCTATCTTTGGTATCTGGTAATTTGTCTGCTCTATTTCCACCAGGATTACCAGAGGCTTTAGTCCAGTTATCATTTGGCATATGAATTTGTAGCACTGGTACTAATAGCGGTTGTTCGTTTGGATCTGTTCCCTTCAATGACCTACCGTCTATTGTTTCGTAAAAAAGATGCCTTTGATTACCGTAATTAATATCGCTGTTTCCAGGTTTACCTGTATTTTTATCCGTTGTTCGGAACCATAGAGCTTTTGCAGCTGGTTCAGGCAAACCAACATTCCAAGAAGGTTCTGCTGCAACTTTATTTCTTGGAAATGCCTGAATGTTACCTGAGGCATCAATTCCTAAAGGAACTGGTTGACCTCTATCATCTAATACGAGGTTCCCATTAGCTTGATTCCGGGCAAAAGCTAAGCGCCGAGCATAACGTTGTAAGTCAGGAGTCGCTAACCTATTAGCTGCCGTTGTGCCAGCCTTATGAGTAGCAGGATTGAATGCTTGTCCTATTTCACCTGTTGCTTTCTTTTGACTAGCTGGTACTTTCTCACCATTAACAGACCAATCGGCAGCTTCACAAGTATGAACGGGAATTTTTGGACAAACTTCCATGAGGTATTCACCAAACAAAACTCGTCGCTGAATGGGGGTAACAAAGTTATTTACATAAGAACTACCTTCTTGATTACCAGGAACTGTAGGCTGAAAATCCTTTGTTACCGAGTCAATATTACCGCTAGCTTCAAACCAATTGGCACTGGTTAGAAAGTTATTCTCGAAGAAACCCAATTTTCTACGAACTGCACTAATACCTATTTGATTTGCTTCCGAAACACTGATATCATTTTTATCGCCATCGCCATTCAGGTCAACTTTAAGACTTCTTTCGCTTAAAATATCTGTATCACTACCATTGCCATCGAAATCATAATTAGTAACTACTGCATTACCTGCATTATTTCTCAGTTCGTAGTCTCCTTCATTACGAAAACCAAAACGAAAATTATCAGAAAGTACGGTTACAGCATCCGCTAAAACCGTAGCAGGTCGCCAGCTATCGCCATCTTTACATTCGGGAAGTCTCGGGTCGTTTATACGACAGGCGAAATTTTTATTGAGTTTGGCGCGTTTATAAAAGTCCTTCCAATCTATTTCTCCTGTCTTTGGATTTCTTAGTTCTTCTTCAAATTCTTCTAGTAATTTCATACCAGAAGTTATTTTATTCTTTGGATCACCTCCCTTAACGTGGAGATTAAAATCACCCTTAATATATGCAGGAACGTTAGTTGCTAAAATTAAGCCTTTTTCTTCGTCTCTGTATTTCCGCTCTCGGTCTAAACGTTCTCCATTAATCAGCATAATGCCGTTAGGACGACGAGTCGAGTCAAGCTTATAATCTGTTGGGCTAATTAACTTTCTTCTATTAATATTTTTCTTCTGATCATTTGCTCTATTCTGGTTTGTACCAGGCTCTTGACTAAGATCCAAAAGAGCGTCATCCCTGGTCGCGTATATGATACCGCTGTTTGGCAGTAGGTATTCTTGTGGCTGAGTTGCTGAAGCGGCACCAATCTTTTTCTGACGCAGTTTATTTAAGTCTAAAACTGTAACACGTACTTCAAAAGCTTGACGCTGTTCCAAGCTGAGTTTGTACTGTGGATCTGTAGCTACTAAATTTGGTGTTTTCTCAATCGACTTGATTTGTCTGGAATCCAAAAATGATGTTTCGTAGATAGTTCCGTGAGGTATTTTACTGTCGTTAGGTGTTGCACCATTAAGAATTCTTATTGCACAAATTGCTGTATCGATTGCTGAATTGTCAGCCATTGAAAGAGTTTTACCAGCTCGTCTCTGTAACATAGCGTTTCTTAAAGGCTCATTAACAAAACGCCCATCAGGAA
>JBCCNG010000732.1:0-1921 GCA_039025955.1 Cyanobacteria bacterium P01_C01_bin.72
CTGCTACTATACCTAAGTGGTCTAAGTTTTTTACTTGGATGTCCATTCAGGGGTTTATTTTAACTCTCTATGTTAATACCCTACATCCATTCCTCAACCTGCGAAATACCCGTTTGAAGATTTTCACAAACCAATCTCCAAACTCCACAAGTCTAAGGGAAACTCATCATCACTAAAAACGCGGGAGCGATAGATCTGCTGGGCGACAATTTGGCGATCGCTCTTTATTTTTTGCTTGAGCTGTAGCGATGGTTTAAGTATAAAGACATGTTCAAACTGGGTGAGATAGGGAGTTAAACTATCCTGCTGAGTGATTATTTTGTAGCTAACCTCTGGTTTTAAGGAATAGGCTAAAGACATCACGTCCATCGTCTCGGACTCTTCGCCAATTACCAAGGCAGAATCACTTTGATTAATCAGACTAGCGATCGCCATATTATTAACGTTTCTACCCTTTTGGTAGAAGGGAGATAAATTAAGATTACGTACACAAGAGTAGATGCTAATCATCAACATGGCGATCGCAATTAACTGCCATTTTTGCTGACATAAGTTGTTTAAACTTAGCTTCCAGCCTGAATTTGAGTTTAATTTACTGCCCATCGTAAAAGCAACGGCAATAATAATACCTAGCTGGAGAGGAATTAAATATCTCGGCGCGGTTGAACCTTGTCCCTGATTAATAATATCGATAATTAACAGAGGTAGAGGCAGAGAAAGCATCAAGCAGACAAGATAGAGCCAGCGATCGCGATTTGTCTGGGTAATTAGATAATAGAGCGAATAGACCGATAAACTCAAAATGCCTACCGCCACCAGTGCGCCAATAATCGTGATCCAGTCAAGATAAATGTACTGGCTCAAAATAGTTACCACAGCAGTAACTAGCAGCAGTGGGGCAAACTTAAGATATGAATTATGCCAACGAGAAGAAAATCTTACTCCTATCAAGAGAGACAGCACAATCACCAATAAAGCGATCGCGATCTGAATTGGCTGGGAATCGGGGGAAATTGGCAGATCGCCAAAAGCCAACAAATTTGTCCCAATGTAAACAGCAATAATGTCCGCTAAATTAAAATTGCCCCGCATCCAGCTAGTATTTTCCTGTAGTAGACCAAGATGCTGCATAATTACCCAAATCCAGGGTGTAAAAGCTAGAGTTGCCGCTAGTCCTGATAAAACAAAATTCCTCAGCAGAAGCCATCTTTTGGGTTGCAATGTTAGCAGTAAATATAAACCCTGAAAAGCAGCTATATAAATCGAAAACAGGGAAGTATAAAAACTAAGAGCTAGACACAAACTATGCAATAACCAGGCGGATTTATTATTTAGTCTCATCGCACGGAGCAAACTAGCTCCCCCCAGCAAAATTGCCGCCGTCCACAGACTGTAAGGGCGAGCTTCTTGAGCATAGGCAACGTGAAAAGGCGAAATACTAATCATTCCTACCGCAAGCCAGCTTATTGAAGACCGATTAAACAATTCTTGGCAAAGCCAGTATAAACTAGGCAAAACCAAGAGGCTAAAAACCACTGCCAGACTTCTAATTATGCCCAGAGAATTGCCCCTCCACTGTAGCCAAAACCGTGTCAGCAGAAAATACAGGGGAGCATGTTCGGGACTTTGACGTAGAGCAGCGAGACTATCGCCAAAACTGCGCCCAGAATTGGTGGTTTGATATGACTCCAAGACTGGGCGTTTAACTATACCCTGCTGGGCTAAATCCGCAGCAACCCCCCCCACCGTATAGCCAGAGACTCTCACTGCTGTCGAAACCTCATCCACCCAGAAGATCTTACCCGTCAGATTGGTAAAGCGAAACCAGAAGCCCAGTAAAATCAAGGCAACAAGCATTACTATTGGAGCGAGAAGAAACCCAAGAGGACGACTTTGATTAGGCATTGTTTAGTAAGACATA
>JBCCNG010000733.1:0-1884 GCA_039025955.1 Cyanobacteria bacterium P01_C01_bin.72
GTTTCTCGTCCTGCCAATAGTACTTCCCTCCCACAGCACGGGGTTGGTGTTGGCTTAGTGAAGGTAGATGAATTGTATCAGGTTGAAACCCAGACAATGCGATCGCTAAATTTTTATAGTTGTTGTGTTTCGGCGGGTTTTCCCTCCCCAGCAGAAGACTACATTGAGGGAAAACTGGATTTAAATCAACACTTGATTCCTCATCCCCTAGCCACTTTTTTTGTGCGTGTATCTGGAGACTCTATGATCGGTGCGGGTATTCACTCAGGAGATTTGCTGATTGTAGATCGTTCTTTATCAGCGAGGGAAGGCTCAGTGATTATTGCCGTGGTAAATGGCGAATTACTGGTCAAGCGTCTACATTTTGATGGTCAGCAACCCTGTTTGATGGCGGAAAATCCCGAATATTCTGCAATAGAAATTACCGAAGCTATGGATTTTCAGGTTTGGGGCGTTGTCACCAGCGTCATTCATTCTCTCTGATTAGTCATTGCGCTGTCTATGTAACCAATTATTGCCTTAGTTTAGCTACAGTGAGTTCAACCAAGAAGATTAAATCAGCAAAATATGTCGCATTGGTGGACTGCAATAACTTCTACGTTTCTTGCGAACGAGTTTTTAATCCTCAGTTAAAAAATAAGCCAGTGGTAGTGCTTTCTAACAATGATGGCTGTGTCATTGCCAGATCTGCCGAAGCCAAGGCACTGGATATAGGTATGGCTGTACCAGCTTTTAAAATCCAGCAGCAGATTCGCCAACACCAGATTAAAGTTTACTCTTCTAACTACGCTTTGTATGGTGATATGTCTGCCAGAGTCATGGCAGTACTGGAATTGTATAGTCCCCAGGTAGAAATATATTCGATTGATGAAGCATTCTTGGATTTATCTTGGCTCGATTATGATGAACTCTACCGCTATGGACAAAAAATTAGGCAGAAGATCGCTACTTGGTTAGGTATTCCCGTTTCTATCGGCATTGCAACGACAAAAACTCTCGCCAAGGTGTCTAGTCGCCTAGCTAAAAATTCGCAGGATGGAATTTATGTGTTCCCGCCAACAGCCAAAGCTGGAGATTTAATTTTGCAAAAAGTAGAAGTGGAAGATATTTGGGGTGTCGGCAAACAGCTGAGTAAATGGCTGAGAGTACGTCTAATCAATAATGCCCTATCTCTGAAACAGACTCCTGAATATGTACTCCAACCTAAAATGGGAGTTTTAGGAATTAGGTTATTGCGAGAGTTAAGCGGTGTGGTAGCGATTCCTCTAGAATCGATTCCTCAGCCAAAGCAGAGCACCTGTGTATCTAGATCCTTCCGCTACCCTGCCACTACCATCGGGGAAATGAAACAGGCGATCGCTACTTATGCTATTAAATTGGGAGAAAAATTACGACAGCAACAGCAAAATGCCACTACCCTAACTGTCTTTATTCAAAGTGATCGTTTTCAAGCCAATTTCTACAGCAACTCCATTACCCTATCTTTACCAGTTGCCAGTAATTTGACCCCAACCTTGATTAACTGTGCTTTTCGAGGATTAATCGCCATATACCATTCTCAGTATGCCTACAAAAAAGCGGGAATAATTGCTCAAGGGCTGACTCCCGAATCTGTTGTGCAGGGTAACTTGTTCGTTAAGGAACTGCCTCCCCAAGCTAAAAAACTGATGCAGACTATTGATCGTCTAAATGCAGCTCTAGGTCAGAATACGATTACTTTTGCCGTAGCTAAATTAAAATCACCTGAGATTAAACAAACTAAAGTTAGTCCTCGATATACGACCTGTTGGCAGGAGTTACCCATAGTTAAAGCTCACAGTACTAAAGCTCATCGTTAAAACTCAAACATCGTGGCAAATTAGGGCGTGTCATTAATTGAGGGGA
>JBCCNG010000734.1:0-1867 GCA_039025955.1 Cyanobacteria bacterium P01_C01_bin.72
AATTACAGCAAGCCAAATCTTCTCTGCTTCAACAACAGCTAACAGAACAATCTCTTCAGGCTAGAATCCAAGAATTAGAACAATTACAACCCACTAATATAGTTTCAATTCCTCAAATCGTATTCGACACTATATCTGAAACTAGAGAAGTAGAACTTAGAAGCGAAAGGGGAGTGGACTACACCGAACTTCGTGATCTGTTAAAACAGCAGCAATGGCAAGAAGCAGACGAAGAAACAACCAGAATTATCCTACAGGCTGCAAATCGAGAAAATTCATATTTGAGACAAGAAGATATCGAAAATTTTCCCTGTGAGGATTTACGCACCATTAATAAACTCTGGTTAGTTTATAGTGACGATAAGTTTGGTTTAAGTATTCAAAAGAAAATTTATGAGAGCCTTGGGGGAGCAAAAGAATATAACAGAGATATATGGGATTCGTTTGGAGATCGCGTCGGTTGGCGAAAACAGGGAAGATGGTTGTCCTATAGTGAATTAACTATGGATCACAATGCCCCCACAGGTCACTTACCTGCAAATGAGAGCTACACAAGATTATTACTATTCTTGCGCGTTAAAACATGCGGACTTTAGATAAACAAAAATTTAGATAAAAACTGAAAGTTTGTCTCATGCGATCGCCAGTCAGAAAAGACCCAACAACTATACTAAAAACAAGAGTAAAAAAATAGATCAAAATAAATTCCCATGCAGTCAATCACAGTTGCCGAAGTTGCTCAATATCTACCTGATCTGATTGATGCTGTAATGCGTGGAGAGGAAATAATTATCACTAAGGATAATTGCTCAGTTGCCAAGATTGTACCAGCAACATCAAACAAGCCTCGTCCTCGATTTGGTAGCGCTAAAGGACTGATTACTATGTCCGATGATTTCGATGAGCCTTTGGAAGATTTCAAAGAATATATGTAATGAGACAGTTACTTGATACTCATACTTTTATCTGGTTTATCACAGGAAACTCTCAAATCAACAGTAGAATACGCTCTCAAGTTGAAAATAACGATAACTTACTCAGTATTGCTAGTGTCTGGGAAATTGCGATTAAATCCAGTATTGGCAAATTAGATTTAGATATTTCGGTTGAAGAATTAGTAAGGGAGCAAATTTACGGCAATAACATTGAGCTTTTAGATATAACTACAGAACACATAGGGCTGGTTGCTAATCTACCACTACACCATAGAGACCCTTTTGACAGACTGATTATTGCTCAAAGTATAGTAGAAGAAACGCCGATTATAGGAACAGATAAAGCATTTGATTTATATCAAGTTCAAAGATTATGGTGGTAGTCTCGAAAAATATTGAAACATCAGATTGATGTCGCTCTTAAGAGATCACCAAAAAATGACAGCTATTCCCGTAAAATTGCTTGATGTTGTAGCATTAACAGTCGATCTGATTGAATATGGTCTGTGGCGAGGTCAGGTCGGTACAGTGGTTGAAATCCTGGCTGACGGGACTGTATTTGAAGTGGAATTTAGCGATCGCAATGGACGGACGTATGAATCTCTAGGACTACGTGCAGAACAAATTATGGTACTGCATTTTGAGCCGCTTGCTTCATAGTTTTGGGCAAATGGCTATATGGGTCGCGGTATCCTTTAGGAAAAGCTAACAGCCATTATTCCAATCAACTACCCTAGCATCATAAAGACTTTCAATCCAAACCCTTGCACCACACATCGGGCGATCGGGACGGTAGACAATGCGACATCCTCCAGGTATTTCTACTTCATATCCATACTGATTAATATTTCCTTTCTTTACCGTAATTACAGGCGGTTGATCTTGCCCTTTTTGATTCTGTTTAATTCTGTGGGTATTAACGTGAATCACGG
>JBCCNG010000735.1:0-1861 GCA_039025955.1 Cyanobacteria bacterium P01_C01_bin.72
AAAAAATAGGATTTCTTCAGGTAAAAATTCAGGTATTACAGATTAAAGCGACTAGATTAAATGGCGATCGCCTGGCTGCATAATATAAGCACTACATGTCCAGTTATTGGTGGACAAATTAGCATTGGCACAAAAATTTCGATGTCAAACTTGAGTCAATATCATTATTTCTACATGACTACCCAAATTTCTTGTAAACCAACCATGAGTTATTTAGAGGTTGTCTGAAAAGTCTTATTGACTACATAAAAGCCCCCAACCTTGGGGGACTTTTAACTGTTCTATTCCCAGAATTAGTAGGGCTGCTTCATGCTTGTAGAAGATAGATGGGGAATCAGTGAATTGGGGAGATTTTGAGATGTCCTCCTAGGTTTACCCTTGATTGTTGTGCTTCTAGATTCGTTCTGTAGACTTTGTCAGTTAGCTCTAATAGGGCAATAGGAAGGATGCTAAGTCGTTGTCGTTACTAAGGACTATGAGCAGGAAAGATTTGATAGATACTGTTAATAACTAATTCCTCGATATTCTAGAGGATAGGGAAAATCATTAGCTGGTTCAACAGAATGGCTTAAATCTAGTTAGCCACTTGATATGGAAAAGATGAGTGGTGGAGATTAATATACAGCTTTCCATCTTCGTCTTGACGATACCCGAAAGTATAGTCCACCTTGACTTCTTGACCTGTATTGGTATCCGTAAAGTAATAATTCCCCATAGTAAGAGCAGAATCACAATTAATGATCATGTCTGCGTTCTCGAATCGGACTTGACTCCAGGGCTGAATGGCAAACCCATGATCTTCAGGAACAACACCTGTAACAAAGTAAGATACTGCTTCCTCTTCTGTTAAACGAAACTCTCTTGCCGAGGCTTTGGTAGGCTTAAATAAAACTGTACTCTCGTCATAATCGTATAGCTGAGCAACAAGATTTGCTGCTGATGCTTGATAGTCTTCTTCATTCGTATATGCCTTGCCGATCAAAACAATTCCATCACCCCAAGCTTTTTGGGCACTATTTATTTCTTTCCTGGTAATGCAACTATCGGAATTAGCTGAAACTGAATCTTTAGGTATGTTATCAGCCAAAGCTGCATGGTTAGTCAAAATACCTGGAGCTAATACTGAAGCGAATATTGCCAATAATCGATAATTTAAGTTCATGATATTTTTCCTCAATAGCTAGTGTGATCAAACAAAAAGTTAACGAAAAACTGGAGTGAAACGGTTGAGAGTAACTCTTTAGGTACTGTCAGGTTAATCTTCAATAGGAACAAGAATTCTATTGAATGTTTGCTTAAAGTGCGATTGGAGTTAGCTCAGTGCAAATCATTTATGATTTCCTCGCTGTTTTCTGTGAACTTGTTAGTATTATGCGGTGAGTTATTAGGGAGTAACAGGGGATTAATTCAGGTAAAAATTCAGGTAAAAATCTTGTGTTATTTTGACGATCGCTTTTGCCATTGAGCATATAAGAGAAGAAGACTCAAAAAAATATAGCCGACTGCCCATTCTGAGCCTACCCCCCATCCTAAATTCAGTACCGTATCTCCGACACTCCATTGATAGCTATGCATCAAGCCGATCCAAGCTAGAAATGAAGCTAATAAAGACCACAGTGCAGCTTTGGCAAATTCTCTTTCAATAATAAAAACTGTCATTGCAGCCAAAATCATCGCCGTAAAAATCAATCCCTGTTCGAGGGCAAACGCTCCACTAATATAGATATCTAGCTGTTCAAAAATTGGTAATAATTCTGGAGTAAATGGCTGTTCGATTGTACCTAAGCCAGCCACCCGCAAAGCATTTTTGGCAATTAACGCTCCCCAAGCTGCAATTCCTAGTAGTAGGTTTACTACCAGG
>JBCCNG010000736.1:0-1850 GCA_039025955.1 Cyanobacteria bacterium P01_C01_bin.72
GCAAAATTTTTACAGGCAATGCCATCCTATTGCCACTACTCGTTTGTGTCCTCGGCTGTACAAACGAAGCGTCACAATCGAACCCGTCAGCACCCGTCAGCTCAAATATAAAAATTGGTGGTTCTTCTGAAACCTACGGATTATTGGAGATGCTTACCAACGAATATCAATCTGAGGTTGAAGATGTTAGTTTTGATTTTCTTCCACCTAGCCAAACCAGTGGAGGGATTCAAGGCGTAAAAAGTGATGTTATCGACATCGGAGGGGTTAGCAGCACAACAGCCCAAGATATTGACGAATTACGCTACATTCCTTTGGCACAAACGCCTTTAGTTGTCGTCGTTCATAATAGCGTTACCGGTGTAACCAACATCAGTAGTGAACAGATAAAAGCCATCTACAGCGGCCAAATTGAAAACTGGAAAATGCTGGGTGGTCCCGACGCAGACATAGTTATTTTCGATTTCACTGAAGATGAGAATGAAAAACAGGTTCTGCGAGATGCTTATTTGGGCCAGGATTTAGCCATTAGCTCTAAAGCCATTGTCTTCGCTGAAGATGACGAACTTTTAGAAACCGCAGCAATTACCGAGTTTAGTATTGCAGCGGTTCCCTATGAGAATGACCTGGATGATCTACCATTGACCATCTTAAGTATCGAAGAAATCTTTCCATCTCAGCAAACAATTCAGTCGGGGCAATACGTAATGACGCTTCCTTTGGGAGTGGTAATCGATAAAGAGCCATCTGCAGAAATAGAAGCTTTTCTCACCTTTGCAAGCAGTGATAAAGGGCAGAAAGTTCTGATCGAGAAAAATTATATTCCAGCGGCTTTAAAATAATTTTTAAGCACTTAAAAAAATGGCTCTACTGAACCATAAACGTGTCCTACGTCAGTATCGAAATGCCTCACTGCCTGTTAAAATCAGCCTGCCATTTATCCTGGTATTTCTTAGCTTTTGGGTGACAGGTGCTACTATATTAGGAATTATTTTCAGCCATAAATTTGAGCATAAGTTTCATGAACAGGCTAGAGAATTCTCGATCTTAGTCAAACGTGAAGTTGAGCAAGAACTCGAAATTCTTAGGGAAAAGGCTCGTCTGTTATCAGTCAAAGCATCTATTGTTCAAGGCACCTCAACGCAAAATAAGCTGCAGTTACAGCAAATATTAATCCCTCTTAGCGCCATATTAAATAGTGATGTCCTAACCATTATTAATCAAGATAAAAAGCCGCTGTTAAATATTGAATCGTCCTTATTCAAAACTATTGAAATCGATGTTCAAGATATTAATAGTTTGCTAATTACTGGGTCAGATATCGCCACGATCATCGATTCCAAAACCTCGGGTCCACCGGTATTACTAGGTACAGCTCCCATCAAAGATGAAAACGGCATTGTTGGAGGAATCTTATTAGGCACGGCGTTAGGCGATAACTTCTTAACCCAACTCAACCAATCAATTCATTACGAGCTTATTATTTTTTCAGACGAAGGCAATGTCCTGGCTTCTACATTGCCAGATATAAATGCTTCGACAATTTTTTCATATCAGCTTAACAGCCATACTGCGACCACTATTAATGATAAAAGCTTTTTTGCTCATCCAATTATCTTAGACGGCCTATTCGAGCAGCAATTTACCCTGGTGTTGTTAGAGTCGCAACAGCCATTAAAACAAACCATTTTTGCAATTTGGGGGATTGTTTTAACGGTGGCTTTGCTAGGGGCTAGTCTCACGATTATCTTAGGGCATTGGATTGCTCGAAGAACTGCGAAACCGATTCAGAATATTACTCAGGTAGCCCGTCAAGTTGTGCAAAAAGAACGGTTTGATTTACGGACGGA
>JBCCNG010000737.1:0-1845 GCA_039025955.1 Cyanobacteria bacterium P01_C01_bin.72
ACATGCGGCTAAAGCCTTTGTTCTCCAGAGGTCAACCCGATTGAAAGAGTCTGGGAATATATTAAATATCGCCTGCGCTCATTATGGTTCGATAATCTAGATGATGTCAAAGAAAAAGTTGCTCGGATTTTCAGCGACTTAAATCACGAAATTATAATTTCTTTAGCTGGCTGGAACTGTTTTAAAGATGCCTTATCTCTCTAGCTATTTTTGAGAATTGGTATTATTTATCAATCTAGCTGTTGACGACCATTTTGAATAACCTGGAGCATTTGCTGGAGTCTTTGCTCAATATTGCCTAAAACATGATCGGCATAATCATCTGCCCCTGTTTGAATCGTTTCGCATTCGGCGATCGCATTTTGGCGTAACTGATTAATCTGAGCAACTGTTGTCTGTTTGAGGCGATCGCATTCTTGTTCTGTTTTCAGTCGGATCTTGGCACCGTCTAATTCTGCCTGACGTAAGATAGTTGAATCTGAGAGCATTTGTTGAGCCTGTGTTTTTGCTGCTCTGACGACGGCAGCGGCATAGTTTTCCGCCTCAGTAATAATCTGCTGTTGGCGATTGGCAATTTCTCTGGCGACTGCTAAATCTGTGGGCAGATTTTCTCTAATTTGATTTAGCTCATATAACAGTACAACCCGATCAATAACTACTAATTCTGTTAGTGGCACATGAGTGCTATTGATAATTAATTCTTCTATGGTATCTAGTCCAATTTCAAGATTAAAACCTAGCCGCGACTCTGGGGCAATAGCTTTAGGAATATCTAAAGAGATTGCTGGAGGCTGAATATTATTACTAGATGACATTAATATAAATAAAAAATAACATTGCTTGAATTTATTTCTAACTCAATCAACCTGCAATTGCCAACCTAAATTTAGCTTAATAGTTACAATTTATTTTAATAGCTTATATTAAGCTTGAATGTTCTTAAATGTTATTTTGCTGATACTTTTGATACATATCCTGAGCAATATTATCTGAGACTAGATGATCGATTGTGCCACCAAATTGAGCGATTTCTTTGACAATACTGCTGCTTAAAAAACTATATTCTTTAGTAGTAGCTAAAAAGACGGTTTCAATGTCCTGATTAAGAGTTTTATTGGTATGAGCCATTTGCAGTTCTTTTTCAAAATCAGAAAGGACTCTCAAGCCCCGTAGTAAAACTCCTGCATTATGTAATTTGGCATAATCAACTGTTAGACCGACAAAACTATCTACCTCGACATTAGCAATATGCTGTGTGCATTGCGTAATTTGCTCAATCCTTTTGGCTACGGTAAATAAGGGCTTTTTACTAGGATTAGAAAGAACAGCCACAATTACTTTGTCAAAAAGTTTAGCCCCTCTCAGAATAATTTCAAGATGTCCCAGAGTAATAGGATCAAAGCTGCCTGGATAGATTGCAATCATAGTTGTTAACTACTTAACATCGGGTAATTTTTAAACTTCTAGGGGGATTTCATCATATTCTGGTGCAAGTTCTAAGAGCAGAAATAGAGTTTTAATAAAGCTAGCAATCGGGACAGCTAAAATTAAGCCTAAAAATCCTCCCAGCTGCGCGCCAACTAGCAGAGAAACCAAGATCAGAACGGGATTTAAACCTGTAAATTCACCCAAGAGACGAGGAGCAATAACGCTCTCCACTATCTGCTCAATTACAAAGGCGATCGCCAATACTTTCAAGCCCAACCAGAAGCTTTTGAGCGCCATAATAAAGCTAACTAAACTAATACTTAAAGCTGCACCAAAGGGAAATAGTGCCATCAAACCGACGATCAAACCAAATAATAAGCCAAAGGGAATTTGAATGATTAAAAAGGCAATTGTGAT
>JBCCNG010000738.1:0-1834 GCA_039025955.1 Cyanobacteria bacterium P01_C01_bin.72
AAGCTAAAAATATAGGTAATTCCTTAGCTAATAATACCCTCTTTAACCACATCAACTTTAATTTTGAGGAAGAGGAATTACGCATGATGTTGCCCAAAAATTGAGATAATTCCAATCTAATATAGGTTTTAATTTCGTTTCCGAGTCTTTTGATTATCCTTTGGTAATTGCTCAATTATTGACTATAGAAAGTTAGTCTGACGATTGTTTTTGCACAGGTAGAGCGATCGCTTTTTAATATTTAAACAGTTATTCTCTCAAAATCGATATCTTCACCAACTTCAGCCATTTCTAATAGATATCATGGTGATATTCTTGCTGCACTCGCTGATAATCCTCTACTCGGCTACATTTCCTGAATAATTAAGAGATTGCAAATGTTGGAGGAAAACATATTGTGTCTATCTAATACTTAAAGCTGTATTACCAATTTTGAGGAGTGAGTATCATGGCGAGATTTTCTTTTGATTTAGAGGATCTAAACGGTAAAAAAGGGCTGGTTATTAATGATGCTTCTGTCGCTCTATCAGCGTCTTTGATTAATTCTAGTGCGGACTACAATGGCGAAGGTATTGATGATATGTTTTCTACCAGCCGATAGTAGTAACTTTTTAGAGCCCTTCTCTGGCTCGCTCCCAGATCCTGAATTTCTTTCAAGAAATTGTCCCAATCCATGGCATCTACATCCTGGCTTTTAATTGCGATCGCCATTGTCTCGATCCAAAGATTGAAATCCTGCTTGTGCAGTTGTTTTAAGTTATTCATCGGCAGTTACTAAAGCAAATATAAGCGATCGCATTTTATTGAACAGTTGTTTATTAATATTTAGCCAAAATAATCTGGCTCATTACCTGGTTTCCACTTGATATTGCAGCCAATACTGGGTTTTTGCTCAAAATCAATTTCTTCTCCCTTCAGAGTAAAATTAATGGCCCGACGCAGATCTTTACCCGTTACGGTCAGGTCATTGCCAGGACGACTATCATCTAACTGTCCCCGATATACTAGCTTTTGTGTCTGATCAAATAAGAAGAAGTCGGGAGTACAGGCAGCTGTATAGGATTTACTTACCTCTTGAGTTTCGTCGTAGCAAAAAGGAAAGTTAAAGCCTAGATCGAGCGCCATTTGCTTCAGCATGGCAGGGGAATCGTTCGGATAATTAGCCACATCATTGGCACTAATTGCCACAATACCCAAAGAGCGATCGCTATAATCTTGACCAATTTTCGCTAATTCTGTTTGAACATGTTTAACAAAAGGACAGTGTTGACAAATAAACATCAACAGCAGTGCTTGGCGATCGCTATTGGTAGATAAAGAGATGGTCTTTTCTGACACCACGTCAGTCAGTTGAAACTCAGGTGCAGCAGTACCTAAAGCTAGCATTGTCGAAGCGGTCTTAACCATTAGATTTGCTCCCCATAAAAAGTATTATTTTAGATCGAAATTGCCTAGTTTTTGTCCTTAATAAAAGTTGTTGTTTTGGCGACGCATGATCAAAAAGAGATCGCCGTAAATCCTCCTGGCTCATCTAACGCCATTGTTCGAGACTAATGATTCTGGCTAAGATTTTCTTTTGATTCCCGAAGACACAAAATCCAAAGCGATAAAATAAAGGATATTGCTATTTTTATATTAAATAATGACTCCTAACCCCAAGATTGTTAAGTCAGTTGAAAAGCTAGATTATCGAGTCACGGTGGGCGACGTAGCGGCTCAAGCCGGGTTAGAGCTGAACTTTGCCCAGCAAGGATTATTAGCCTTAGCTAGTGAAGCAGGAGGGCATTTACAGGTAGCAGAGTCGGGAGATGTCGTTTATCTCTTTCCCAAAAAC
>JBCCNG010000739.1:0-1829 GCA_039025955.1 Cyanobacteria bacterium P01_C01_bin.72
AACTACAGTCGCACCAGTTATTAAGGGTAAATATATTTCTAAGGCAGCAATATCAAAAGATATAGTCGTAACGGCTAATAATTTACCCTTAATAACTGGTGCGACTGTAGTTTTAGCAACTAGAGATATAGCTATTGATGCTGATCGCCTGAGTCAAATTATCGTCGAAAATAACATCACTATAATGCAGGCTACACCTGCTACATGGAGGATGTTATTAGATAACAATTGGCAAGGTAAACCTGATTTAAAAATATTGTGTGGCGGGGAAGCACTACCAGAAAACTTAGCAGCAGAATTAGATTCATGCTGTCAAGAAGTCTATAATTTATATGGTCCAACAGAAACAACTATTTGGTCTTCAGTTCATAAATATAGCCAAGGGAATTCTAGCACTGTATCTATCGGCAAAGCGATCGCAAATACCCAGTTCTATATCTTAGATTCTTACCTAAATTTAGTACCAAAAGGCATCCCAGGAGAATTGTATATCGGTGGTGCGGGATTAGCTAGAGGATATTTACACCGTGGGGATTTAACCGCAGAAAGATTTATTCCCAATCCTTTTTCATTGAACATTGAGCATTTAACATTTAACAATCATCAGTTACCAGTTACCCTCTATAAGACCGGCGATCGCGTTAGGCAATTACCAGATAATAGTCTAGAATATCTGGGTAGATTGGATAATCAGGTTAAAATTCGCGGTTTTCGCATTGAATTAGGAGAAATTGAAGCGGTATTAACCCAAAACGCTGTAGTTAAAAATGCAGTAGTTATTCCTCATAAAGAGAATTTAATTGCTTACGTTGTTTTAAGCAAAGGAGCCCTAAAGGACTCGCTTCGCATCGCGGAGGAGCAGGAGGGCAGCCCTAAAGGATTAGCTCCTAAAGTCGCGTCGGGAGCAGGGGAGTTAAGACAATCTTTAACCGAGAGACTGCCAAGCTACATGATTCCGAGCAATATTATCGAGCTTGAATCATTTCCCCTCACTCCTAATGGAAAGATTGATCGCAAGGCATTACCTCTTCCCGATGTTGTTGAAGATAGCAGCAACGAGACTATAATTCTTCCTCAAAATAAGACAGAGGAAATCTTATTAGGAATTTGGCAAGAAGTTTTAAACCGCAACAGTATTAGTATCGACGCTAATTTCTTTGAGTTGGGCGGGCATTCTTTATTGGTAACGCGAGTCATATCTCAAGTGAGGGAAGCTTTTACTATTGAATTACCTTTACGCAGTCTATTTGAGCATCCCACAATTAGAGACTTGGGGAGAGTTATTGATAGTGAACAAAGTAATAGTACAAAAAACCCATTCGATATCGAAATAGTTGATCGAGAGTCGGAATTACCCTTATCTTTTGCTCAACAAAGACAGTGGTTTTTACATCAACTTGAGCCAGATAACCCCGCTTACAACATTTCTACGGCGGTTAAGGTTACGGGGAGTCTAGATATTGACAAGTTACAGCAATGTTTGAATATTCTTGTTAAGCGTCAGGAAATTTTACAGACTGCCTTTCTGACAGTAGAAGGAAAACCTCAGCTACAAATTAATCCCGATACGGTAATTAACTTACAGGCGATTGATCTGCGGGAATTATCAGAAGAGGAAAAAGAGGAAGAAATACAGCAATTAAAAACAGCAGACGCGAGACAGCCTTTTCAGTTAGACACATCTCCGTTAATGCGAGTCAAGCTATTACAAATAGAGCGCGAAGAGAATATCTTACTGTTGAGCGTACATCACATTATTGCTGATGGTTGGTCGTTAGGTGTGTTGGTTAAGGAGATTGTTGGGCTTTATCAGGAAGCAGGGGAGCAGG
>JBCCNG010000740.1:0-1817 GCA_039025955.1 Cyanobacteria bacterium P01_C01_bin.72
ATGCATACTTCCTTATCATAGCCTGACTATAGATTGCTCACCGAAGTTCCTTTTTCTGTTCCCGCCTCCTGATGGCATCTAGATGCTATTGGCGCGGAGTAATCTCTGATTTTTTACGAGATAAAAACGATAGACTAATTGACAGTAAATCTCAATTATCGATTTAAACGATGGAACAAAATTCTCCACCACCTGATTCTTTGGCGATCGATTTTGGCACAAGCAATACAGCGATCGCCCGTTGGAATAGCGTTACGAGGCAAGCAGAGCTAGTTAAGCTACCTGGTGTCTCGCAACAGTTTGCTAATCGCCCCCCCTTGATTCCTAGTTTGGTCTATGTCGAGGATGCAGCAGCAGGCAAGGTTATTGTGGGACAGGAAGTGCTTGATCGCGGCTTGGATCTGGCTGGGGATACTCGTTTTTTTGCTAATTTTAAACGCGGTATTGGTACAGAAATCCAAGGCTATTTACCAGAACTGGACGGGGTCAAAGTCTCTTTTGAGCAGGTGGGAGCTTGGTTTTTACAGAAGTTGTTGACTCTGCTTCAAGAAACTTTAGGCAGGTTAAAGTCATTGGTTTTAACTGTTCCTGTAGATAGTTTTGAGTCCTATCGACTCTGGCTGATGGATGTTTGCCAGTCTTTGGAGGTGGAACAGGTTAGCATTTTGGATGAGCCAACGGCGGCGGCGCTGGGCTATGGGACGGCAGCCTCTAAGTCCCTTTTGGTAGTTGATTTTGGCGGCGGTACAATAGATTTATCTTTGGTGCAGCTATCTACTCAATCTACTCAGCAAGGAGCGACGGGCTATCTGCTCAAGTCGGGACAGAGGATGCTGGGTCAAAATAAGGGACAGCTGAAGCAAACGGCAAAGGTAATTGCTAAGGCAGGGGCGAATTTGGGTGGTGCAGATCTTGATAACTGGCTGCTAGATTATTTCGTGGCAACTCAATCTTTAGAGAAGTCTACTTTAACTACCCGTTTAGCAGAAAAACTGAAGATTTCCCTGTCCCAGGCTACTGAAGCTAAGGAAGTTTATTTTGATGATGAAACATTTGAGACCTATACCCTAAGTTTGAATCGCGATCTCTGGCAGCAAATTCTGACTCAGCAAGGCTTGTTTGAGCAACTGGATAATTTAATCACGGGTCTATTACAGCAGGCTCAACTAAACGGAGTTGCCCTAACAGATATTAATGCTGTGTTACTAGTAGGGGGGTCAATCCAAATTCCCGCAGTTCAAGAGTGGGTCGCCAGCTATTTTGATGAAGATTTGATTAAGAGCCAGCAACCTCTAGCGGCGATCGCTATCGGTGCATTACAAGTCTCCCAAAGCGTTGAGGTACAGGACTTTCTTTACCATGGCTACGGTATCCGCTACTGGAATCGTCGAACTCAAGCCCATGATTGGCATCCCATCATTGAACCAGGACAGGCTTATCCTATCTCCCAGGCA
This sequence comes from Cyanobacteria bacterium P01_C01_bin.72, assembly GCA_039025955.1. GTDB lineage: Bacteria > Cyanobacteriota > Cyanobacteriia > Cyanobacteriales > Xenococcaceae > Waterburya. The sequence continues at coordinate 1,455 of JBCCNG010000740.1, forward strand.
AAAGAACTCGTTTTGGGTGCTTCTAGCCCTAATCAGACCGCAATTGAACTAATTATTGGCGAACTCAGCACTGAGACGACAACCGAAGTTTTCTTTGATGGTGATCGTCTAGTTACCCGCACCATAACCCCCCAAACTAACATAGCTCAACCCCTAAACGATAGGGAGGGCGCTCGGTCTATTGCCCAGCTAAATCCCCCTGGCAACCCTGGTCGCGATCGCCTCAAACTCTTATTCAGTGTCAACATCGAGCGTCATCTTTGTATTACAGTTGAGGATCTTTTGACGCAGGAAACTTTACTGAATAATTACATAGTCGCCAAGCTAAATTAAAGAAGCATACTGTAATATGTACTTATGTGA
>JBCCNG010000741.1:0-1796 GCA_039025955.1 Cyanobacteria bacterium P01_C01_bin.72
ATAAGGATGAACTTGCAAACCTGCATCGTGGGCAAAGTCTACCAACGGAAATACTTCACCAGTTAACTGAGTGGTAATTTCGGCATTGCCATCCCCATCGCCGTCTACAGGTTCGTCTAAAGATTCTCGGAGTAAAATATTGTTCTTCCAAGGACCTAAGCCACTAGCATAGCTACTAATAATCTTAATAACTTCGGGATTAGCAAAATCGCCGTAGGTAATTTCTAAAGCTGCTTCGGGGTTATAGCTACCACCTTCGCCAATGATGCTTAAAGCAGTTAGTAATTCTTCGCCATAGGTGGCAATAGCTTGTTCTTGAGTAAATGCTTCATCGCCAAAGTTAGCTACAAAGTCATAAGGTACGGAAAAACCGCCGCCACCATCGTTAACAAAGTCTCCCTCTGTATCGCCAAATAGCTGTACTAAAGGAATATCACCCAAACCTGCTGCTTCTAAAGTGCTACTTAGTTCGATAAGATTGCTAACTTCAAAAGACTGGATAAAAATGCGACTGGGATCTGTAAAACCAGTATCCTGTAGAGTCTGGACTAAAGGTTCTTCTAAAGATAGTCCTTGTTCGTCAAAGAAAGTTGGATGTTTGGTTTCGGGATAGATCCCTACTTGTGTCCCAGTTTCGGCTTCTGTTTCTTGAACTAGTTGAATTACCTCTTCTAAGGTAGGAATTTCAAAAGCTTCGTTAAAATCTTGAGCGCGATAGGGACGAGACTGTACTGCTCGTAGTTGCTTAATTTCTGCCAGGGTAAAATCTTCAGCAAAATAAGCGGTTACTTCTTCGCCATCAAGCATTTTGGTAGACATTCTGTCTTCACCAAATACTTCTGCCACATTAGTAGTGTCGTCTAAAATCGGCTCGTGACGAGCAATCAAGACTCCATCGCTGGTAATTACCAAATCTGGTTCAATAAAGTCTGCCCCTTGAGCGATCGCAACACTATAAGCTTCCAGGGTATGTTCGGGTAATAGACCACTTGCCCCACGATGACCAATTACCAAAGGATCTTGGCCGTTAAGAGTGTTGAGATTGGTAATGTTGGGTGTAGAAATGGGTGCTTCGATTAATTCTCCATCGGAATTAAAATGCAGCAGGTAAGGACCAAATTCTTCACCGACCCAAATATCTCCACTGTCATCAATTACAAAGGATTCGATATCGAAATCGCCCCCAGTCAGTAAACGTTCTTCGCTATCCTGGTTAACAATATCAACACCGCGATTAGAGATGCTCTCTAACCGAGAGCCTCTCTCGCGGTCAAATGGTATTAAATTATCGGGGTCGGAAAGTTGGACGAAGCCTTGTACTTCGACACTTCCGTCTCCATTTTCTGCGCCTGAAAAATTAGGATCTACTTGATATATGCGTAATAAATAATCCGTACTGTTATCTTGCGCCCCAAAGCCATTATCGGATAAAAACCAAAATGCCCCGCTATTATCGGGCGCAAACTGTACTCCACTAAAGCCTTGAACAGGCTGCCCATCAAACGGACCTGTTCGTCCATTGGCATCTATAGGATTACCTTCACCGTCGTTCCCTCCCGCAGGAGGACCTTCAGCAAAAGTATCGGCTGGTAAAGATGCAAAACCAGCTAATTGATTAGTCATGATGTGATTTTTCTGAGTGAGAGTAGACTCGCTTAAAGCCAAGAAAAGTATTAAGAAATAATCTGAAAAATAATTCTTTTAAACTTTCCCTCTACTTAGAATTTCATGAGTAAATTAAGAAGCCGTAATTGGTATTTTAAAAGTTGAGGACAAAAAATTAAGATAATCTGCAA
>JBCCNG010000742.1:0-1796 GCA_039025955.1 Cyanobacteria bacterium P01_C01_bin.72
GCTATCAGCTATCAGCTATCAGCTTTTGAGCTATTCTCAGGAATTCTTACTGGAATAGAGCGATGCCTTCGGCTATGCTTCGCAAATCGCCATAAAGATTAACCTTAATCCATATTTAGTGCAGTCTAAAAACAAATAACACTATCTATGGTAGTTGACTAAAACTATTTTTTCTTAACTTGTCACGATTGCCTACCACCTACTACCTACGAGCTAATAACTTGTATGGTATGAAAATTAATTAGAACGACTATAGTCAACTAGCTATGCCGATGTGAGGATGTCAAGTAAACATTAGCTTACGCATGACAAAGGCAATCAAACTAATGGCACAGACTACGGCTACCTGCCCAGGGAAAGGCTGAAGCGAATAAATAGCGATCGCCTGAGTCAAAGAATCGATTTCTGCCCCTAAACCTGTAACGAAATACTTGATCGTCAAATAGGTAATACCGACTAGATGAATCGTAATTAACCCAGCCATACAGCTAGCAACGATGGTAGCAAAGCGAGCCAGACTTTGAAACGCCAACCAACCACACAGCCAAGCACCAAAGATAAATCCGAGCAGATAGCCAAAATGAGGTTGCTGTAGATAAATCGCCCCACCGCCTCGATCAAAGATTGGTAAACCCAAAAGACCTAAAAGGATATAAATAACCTGCGCTAACATCGCCGCATTTTTACCTCCCAAACAGGCAGTAAGTAAAACTGCCCCAACCTGATAGCTTACCCCCAATGTCTGTACACCAAAACCATCTCCCCACCAAGACCAAGGCGGAGCAAAGCTGGAGGCAGGAATAAACGTACCCGCAGCGGTCAAAACAACACCAATCGCTGTCCAGAGCATAACTTCTGGCAGGGATGGTTTATAAGCACGATTGGGCTGGTCGAGAATAATGTCTAGCTGGTTGCGTAACCACTTATTTTCTTGCTGAAGACGCTCAAGATTCTGCTGTTTTTGCTGGAGGAGTTGCTGAAGGCGATCAATAGTTAATTTAACGGGACGAGGAGTAATTCTCCACTCATAGTCGTTAATCTCAGAATTGGGTTTAGGTAATTCTTTCAGGTTAGACATAGACAAGGAGGGTGATAAGCATTATCCAGTGTAGCTGGGGTTTTAGGATTTGTTTATTTCTTGGGCAAGATTCAGCTTAACAATAAGCAATGAGCAACAAATATTATTTCCCTCCAGTCCAACAGCCAGAATTTACTTTAGTTCCACCGTACTGTCTAACTTTCTCTAGGGTCATGTAGTATGCCCAGGCTTGACCAAGTTGGCGATCGCCCGCACCATATACCGTTACTAGAGTGCGATCGTATTCATTAAGTTCTGCGGGTCTATTTACCTGATAGCCTTCGAGTCGATCTAAATCTTGGAGGACTTGCCAATTCTTTAAAGCGAGAATAACTCCCTGAATTTTATTCTTGCCTGTTGTCATGGCTGGGTAGCCTAAAGATAAGGCATAAAGTTCGCCCCAGGTATAGGCAGGAGTTTGCGAACTAATTTTATCCTGACAGTAGGGGGCAAAATTAGCTTCCCCTGGCTTGAGAGTGCCATAAACAAAAACATTGAGGGTTGATAATTCAGATTTCATCGAAATAAACCGCGTCCACACAGAAAACAGTGGTTTTTATTCATGAGCAACATAATTTTCTCAGTTCCTAGTCACCAGTCCCCAGTCCCCAATCCCTAGAACACTTAACCTACTGTACCTTCAAGCTTGAGGCTTAAAAGTTTATCTGCCTCCGCCGCAAACTCCATGGGTAATTCGTTTAGCACGTCTTTACAGAAA
>JBCCNG010000743.1:0-1795 GCA_039025955.1 Cyanobacteria bacterium P01_C01_bin.72
AAGTTACTTTCGCTATTATGAATAAATTTTTATCTAAGTTTTTTTACGTAACTAGAGGTAAGCATCAAGCTTTTCTAAGCATAAGCTGCCTGTTCGTGATTAGCTCAATATTTGAGATGTTAGGAGTTGGTTTGATGGGTCCGTTTGCCGCCATGGTGACGGATTCTAGTTTTATTACTAAAACCAGTTGGCTTAATGCTATTTACGAGAAATTATCTCTTAATTCAACCCAACAATTTATTCTTTACTTCGGTATTTTTACGGTAATTGCTTTTTATATTAAAGCGGCATTAGGGTTTATAGCTCAAAAATCAATCGCCCAGTTTTCTCATAGTTTAAAAGGCGATCTCTCTTCTAAATTAATGAAGTCCTATTTGGCTGCTCCCTATACACTTCATTTAACCAGAAATTCAGCAAATTTAGTCCAGAGCGTGGTTACTTTTACCGATCGCTTTTGTATCGGTTTGGTTCTATCTTTGCTTACTGCTATCTCCAACGCGGTGGTAATTGTGGCATTAGTTATTCTCTTAGTCACAACCAATGCTGCTGCTTCTGTAGGGATTTCGATTGTTCTATTGGTTGCCTTAGCTGTTTTAAATCCCCTCAAAGGTAGATTGAGTCACTGGGGTAAAGAAGGTTTTGATGCTTCGGCAGAGATGATTCGTGTTCTCAATCATGGTTTAGGTGGCTTAAAAGAGACACGAATTATTGGCTGTGAGCCTTATTTTGAGGGACAAATGAATGATGCCGCCCGAAAGTATGCCAAGAACATGGGATTGGCTTCTGGTTATGCCAACCTGCCGCGCTATATTGTCGAGGCGGTAATTATTAGTTTTCTGATTGTTTTTGCCTTCCTGTTTGTTACTTTTAACCAAGATAGTAGTCAGAATTTGACCTCTATTTTCGGTATCTTTGCGATCGCCTCGATTCGTTTGTTACCAGCTACAGGTAATACTATTTCCTGCATTAGCGTGATTCGCTACAACATTCATTCTCTGGATTCTCTCTATAACGAGCTGCAAGAAGCTGAGGAATTAGCCAAAAATGCTGATTCGCCCCAATTATTGAGTGCAGCACAGCGACAGGAAAAGCTAGATTTCGAGTCAGTAATTAATGTCAATAATTTGGTCTATCAATATCCTGGTGCGGCTAGTAAGGCTCTGAATGAGATTAGCATGACCATTAACAAGGGTGATTCTATTGGTCTGATTGGTAAGTCAGGTTCAGGAAAAACCACTCTGGTAGACGTGCTGATGGGGCTACTTTCTCCTCAAAGCGGCGATATTACTGCCGATGGTGTATCTGTATATCCACAGTTAAGAGCCTGGCAAAACCTGATTGGCTATGTACCCCAGTCAATTTTCTTAATTGATGACACCCTAGAGAAAAACATTGCCTTTGGTATTGCCGAGCATTTAATTGACCGTGAGCGTTTGCAAAAAGCCTTAGTTGCTGCCCAGCTCAATGAAGTGGTGGAAAAGTTACCCATGGGCTTAAATACCGTGGTTGGTGAGCGGGGGGTCTTGTTATCGGGAGGACAGCGCCAGAGAGTCGGTATTGCCCGGGCTTTATATCACGAGAAAGAAATCTTGGTATTTGATGAAGCTACTGCTGCTTTAGACAACGAAACCGAGAGTCTGATTACCGATGCTACTAAGGCGCTATCTGGCTCAAAGACGATTATTATCATTGCTCACCGTCTTTCTACCATAGAACATTGCGATCGCATTTATCAGCTAGAAAACGGTCAGATCATACGCTCGGGCAACTATCAAGAAGTGGTGCTAGACCAGCC
>JBCCNG010000744.1:0-1787 GCA_039025955.1 Cyanobacteria bacterium P01_C01_bin.72
ATACGCGAATTTTACTCTGTTTGTTCCTCATTTGCTGTGGTCAAAAGGCTATTTGAACTAGCTACAGAGAATCAAATTTTCGATTTTCCTAAACTTTCACTCTATGGTTCTTTTTCATGAATCATTTAGGATTGCTATATCTATTTCTACTGCACTAACCAAAGGATAGTTGAGTTATGCGACTGCTTTTTTGCCCTTCTCCACAGAACGAGAGCCAATAATTACCTGGAAATTTGTCGCCAATAATCCTTGAGCGATCGCATATCCAATGCCACGATTTGCACCAGTTATTAGAGCTATTTTTTGACTGCTCATCAACCGCCTCCACATACAAAAATAATAGTTTTCATCTTACTAGCAACATACCAGAAACATAACTTTTTCACTCACTATTCCCCAACGGTGCACGTTCCCTGGCGGGTTACAAATCTGCTGGGTCGCACCGTAATCCCGCGAACAGTTAAGCTCTGATATCAATTCTTGAAACTAGCTATATAAATGGCAGATTATTGTTTTTTATTAAATTTATCAACAGCTACGGGAGTTCTAAGCTCATTCTAAGCAAGCTTTGGGAAATTAAAATATCAAGTTAAAGTAGAGTCGATATTTTCTCGCGCAAAATTCAAAATTATGGTCAGCAATAAGCACTTCAAGCTCGGCATGCTCGTTCTCTTGGGTATAACTCTGGTGGCTGCACCAGCACAGGCACAGGAAGCCGTAGCTAGTAGCGGTTTTAATCCCCAAGAAATATTACGTAATGCTCTTCAATGGGTAGATAATTTAGGTGCGATCGCCCCGATCGCCTTTATGTTAATTTATGTTGTAGCTACTGTAGCCTTTTTGCCAGGTTCGGTTTTAACCCTGGGCGCAGGAGTCCTATTTGGGGTAGTGCAAGGTTCAATCTACGTATTTTTTGGCGCGACCCTTGGTGCAACTCTGGCTTTTCTCGTTGGTCGCTACCTAGCTAGAGGCTGGATCTCTAAGAAAATTGCTGGAAATGAAAAATTTAGCGCCATAGATCGCGCTGTCGGTAAAGAAGGTTTCAAGATTGTGGCATTAACCCGACTATCTCCCGTCTTTCCCTTCAATTTGCTGAATTATGGCTTAGGAGTTACAGGAGTTTCCCTCAAAGACTATGTCCTTGCTTCGATTGGGATGATTCCCGGCACAGTCATGTATGTCTATATCGGTTCTTTAGCTGGAAGTATTGCTACTATTGGTGGTGAAACCAATGCTAATCCTGTGGCGCAATGGGCAATTAGAATCATTGGTTTTATCGCTACGGTAGCAGTAACTCTCTACGTTACTAAAATTGCTCGTAAAGCCCTGGATGAATCAATTGATACCACCGAGACTCCTGGTGCTGAACAAGCTTAAATAAAAACCAGGGACAAACATTTGTTGCCCCAGTTTATTGATATTATTTTTCACAAATATTAGTTATGAATAATCAAAACCATGCCGTAACTATTGAACCCTTAGATCGATACAATCAGGAGTTATTGGCAAACGTCCATCCCCCTGACTGGGCAAATCCTACTCCTGTTGGCTTATACGATCTGGTCGTTATTGGCGCAGGTACAGCGGGACTTGTGACGGCAAAGGGCGCAGCCGGTTTAGGAATTGGGCTAAAGGTTGCCATGATTGAGAAGAACCTGATGGGAGGCGATTGTCTCAACGTTGGCTGTGTCCCTTCTAAATGTCTCATTCGTTCTTCCCGCGTTGTAGCAGACATGAAAAGAGCGATGCCTTATGGAGTTCAACCACCAGAACATATTAAGATTGAT
>JBCCNG010000745.1:0-1779 GCA_039025955.1 Cyanobacteria bacterium P01_C01_bin.72
GAAGCCGAGATTGATTCCTACATCGATAGTGATGAATATCTGAGTGCTTATGGAGAAGACGTTGTTCCTTGTCCCCGTACAGTAAGCAATCAGCGCACCTTGTTGAATGTTGCTTACAATCGTACTTATGCTTTGTATAGTGGTGGCTATGCTAGCAGCGACAATATCACCAATCAAGCTAAGCTGATTTCCGATCTGGCTAGCAATAAACCCACCGCGATCACCTTCCCCAAAAATAGTGCTGGTGGTACTCCTGGCACTAACAATAAGCGTTTTCGCGTCAAAGCGACAAAAGCCAGTATTGGTTCGCTTAACCGCGTTAGCAATCAAACCTTTGAGGTTGATTATGAGCAGCTAAACGCCAAAATCAAGAATCTGCATCGTACTGGAGCAAAAATTCTCAGTATTACTGAAGTTTAGGCATACAGGCTCAATCAGATAAATCTACTGGGGGAAACGAAACTAACGATTTCCCCAAGGTTAATAAAAGGGAATTAAGATATGTCAGGAATGATTACAACGGGAGACAATAACGTTAGCACTTACGGCAGTCGCACAATCGCTATTGATGTAACTGGCGTGTGTCGCCAAGATATAATGCGGACAAGTAACTATACGGTCAAAGTACCCTATAGCCGTATGTCTCAGACAATTAAGAACATTAACCGCATGGGTGGCACAGTTGCGGGGATATCCTTGGGTAATGTTGTTGCCACCGAAACAACTACCTCAACAACACCAGAAGAAGAAGCAGGGAAACCTAAACGCAGCAGAAAACAACGTGACCGCAAGTAGCTTCTCAGAAGAAAACAGAGCGAGTTGACAACCAATTGTTAATTTCTCCTAGACTGCTTTTTTCTAGCAGCATATCGTCCTGCTGCTAGGAGCGATCAGATTAAGCTGTAATAGTTACAGCTAGCTTAATATAATTAATAAAAATACTTTTTAGCCAAATATTGACCGAGCAAAATCCATGAACATTGATGAGTTTGTCGCACGCTCTTTGGGAAAATGGCGATCGCAACGTAGCGCCCACCATTTAGCATTTCATCATTTTGAAGAAGTTACTTCTCAAATCGAAATTCTGCCCTTAGAAAATGATGACGAGAAGGTAATTGCTCTATGTAAAGCCAACCAGATCGATCCTCATCTGGTCGCTAGCCCTTTTTATATGACTTGGGAAGGCGAATCAGATTGGGATGAAGACGAAGTGTTGGCAGGGTCAACGGTTTTAGTCCCTGTCCCCGATTTAGAAAATCCCACTCAAGGAAGGCTATTGCGAGAGCAAGGATATGCCGAAACTGTTCCTGCAATCGGGCAATATCAGCTTATAGAAGACGGTTCTTTTGTCTTAAACACCAAATATGAGAGAGCAACTGCTGAAGAAAAAATTTGGTTTGCTACCCCAAATCTAAGATTTCGCGTATCTTTAATCAAAACAGGAGACGGCAAAGGAGTAACTACAGCTTCTTTCTCTTCGGAAATTCGCTCACTTACTTTAGACGAATAGGCGATCGTTAGTTACGATTACAATATCTAGATTAATATAGATAAAGAGTTTGGTATTCAGATATGGTAAGCATTCTGACCAAATATTGAGAGCGATTATTGAGAGCAATAAATAAGTTTGTCAATTCTTACTTGTTAAAAAAGGATTGAAAGATTTATGGGAAATATTTTTTTAAAAAAATCTTTAAAAATCTGATTTTAAAAAGTGAGAATTGACAAACTTATTTATTGCTCTAAATAATCGCTCTCAATATTTGGTCAGAATGCTTA
>JBCCNG010000746.1:0-1768 GCA_039025955.1 Cyanobacteria bacterium P01_C01_bin.72
CATCAAGACACCGAACCAACCGACATAAATACGGTTGTTAGTGCTAGTGATCCACTGACAGAAGCTCTCCCATACACCGCGTGTTTCGCGCTGTTGTAAAGTAGTTGTCATGTGTTTATGATTGCTTTAATTATTCAGTTGCCTAGGTTCTAAACTAGAACAGGCTTGGAAACAACTAGTGCATTCCTTTGCCTATGTGATTACAATAGCTAAGTATTTATACTTTATCAAGGAATATTACATAACAATTAGCAATATTAAGTATAAGTAAACCTTATTTAAGTTCTTTCTTCTCAATATATTTACGCCAGTAGATAATTTTTCCTTCAGCTAGCTCAAAGACGATCGCATCTTCGGCAAAACCTGTTCGACCATTGTTACGCTGACGATCGCGCCAGTCCCATTCCACCGAACCTCGATCTCCTTCGATAATTAGATTTTTAATCTTGACTCTCGTTTGATGAAACTGTTGAAAATAATCTCTAGCAGCCTGTTCGATCTTTTGTTTTCCCTGAAATTCAAAACCCGCTGCAATAAATAGAGCATCTTCGGCAAAGTCATCGGCGATCGCCTGAGCATCTTGATTCTCCCAAGCGCGAGCCTGTCTAATTACCATCGCTTCAATTTGTTCCCTCGACAGTGGAGATTGAGCCATAGTGGTGGGAGTGAAAAGGTTGAGTAAAAGTAATGCGGCAAGCAGGGTGCTAATTAACGAAATTGAACATCTAGAGGGAAAATTTAGCTTGAAATTTAGCTTTCTGGTTAGCATTTATCGATACAAGTATAAAGATAGCGGTAAGACTTGATAAAAATCAGACGGAAAACCTCAGTCAAGATCGCGATCGCCAAGAAGAATTAATTACAATTAAAATACAAATCTGATTGAATAAAAGCCGATGTTTCATGACCAAGAAAAATATTGGTTGACGGGGATTGGGATTGGTTTGGTGGCGCTACATTTAAATTTGAGCCAACATGCAGAGCGATCGGGCTTTCTCAGCTATGTCTTTCTCTTCTGGATTGTAGTATCTTTGCTCATTTGGGAAAAACGAGCAAAGCTGAAGTTTAAGGCAGATAGATTTTCTAGCTTGTTAGGGATGTCGCTAATATCTTTGATCTTATATAAAAGTCTGCATCTTTTTCCTGAAGACTATTTTCTGCGAATCGCCCCCTTGATGTCTTTGCTCGGTTGGGGACTTTTAGCTTCGGGAATGAGGGGGCTAAAGCAATATCGCCAAGAGCTATTTCTCTTGTTGTTTCTGGCTATTCCCTGGGAATTTATCTATAATGTTTGATGTGTCACGGTTAACAGCCAGATTCTCAACTTTTATCTTATGGATTTTGGGATTTGCAGTGACTCGTCAAGGAGTCTGGATTATCTTACCGACGGGTTCGGTCGAAGTTTACAACGGTTGTTCGGGGGTACTAACTATCCTGCAACTACTGGGCTTAAGCTGGATTGTGTTGACCTTAATTCCAACTAACTGGCAAGCCAAACTATATTTACCCGCAACTTCGATATTGTTAGGATTCACGGTTAACGCTATGCGAATCGCTTTGATGGCAATCTTAGTCGCCATGTCTGACATCGATGGCTTTCACTACTGGCATACGGGTACTGGATCGCTCATCTTCTCTGCTATTTCTGTCTCCATCTTTGCCGTTATTTGCTGGATGCTGCTTCGTTCCCAAAACCCACCGTTACAGGAGGAGCAAATATGACTAGCAAATCTCGAACTTTACTTTTAGCCGTTACAGCGATCGCCAC
>JBCCNG010000747.1:0-1750 GCA_039025955.1 Cyanobacteria bacterium P01_C01_bin.72
AATTTACTAACGTTCACAGATTACTCTTGTCAATCTAATACATAATTTGCTGATATAACATAAAGTTTTCAATAAGCATTACCTAATCTGAGTAAGATTTATTAAAACAGGAGTTGTTTAGGCGTTGCTGATTTGAAATAGAAAACTGAAGCGTAATCTGTTCGCGGAAGTAATGAGTAATGATTAATAAGTAGGTAGGCACAATCTCAATAAGAGCAGCACAACTAGTGAGAAAAGCGATAGAATTCATACTGTTTAACCAAATTTAAAATTCAACGCTATTTATGTTGCGCCCAGAGCAAAGAGACAAATTAGACATTAGTAACGATCTTAATTTTTATGATTCTCCTAGGTTCGTCACCCATGTAGATGACGGTTTTATTGAGCGTCTGACAAACCTCTATCAAACAGAATTAGAGCCAAATAGTCGTATCTTGGACCTAATGAGTAGTTGGGTTTCTCATTTGCCAGAAACAATGGAATTCGCTCATGTCGAAGGACATGGCATGAATGAGGAAGAGCTAGCCAAAAACCCCAGGCTAAACCATTATTTTGTGCAGAATCTTAATCAAAACCCCAAGCTGCCTTCAGAAGATGCCGATTTTGATGCGGTTTTAATTACAGTTTCGGTGCAGTATCTACAGTATCCTGAAGCAGTTTTATCGGAAATCTACCGTGTCTTAAAGCCTAATGGCGTGGTTATTATCAGCTTTTCCAACCGTATGTTTTATCAAAAAGCGATCGCCGCTTGGCGCGATGGGACAGATACAGATCGAGTCAACCTAGTAAGACGATACTTCCAGTCTGTTGATGGTTTTAGCCAACCGCAGGTAATCGTTCATCAGCCACCTCTACCTGGTTTCCTACAAATGCTAGGTTTGGCAGGAGGCGATCCTTTTTATGCCTTAGTAGCCCGTAAGTTAATCTAGTAGATCAGCATCATCTTGATAGTCGTTTTAATTAATTCTTCAACCCTCTAAGTTATAGATTTGAGATAGTAAGTAGTAGGTAGCAGGCATTGGTGACAAGTTACCCTAAAGGGTACAGCTTCGCATAAGGGTGTGTGTCCTATCCTAAAGGATATGCGAAGCGGTATGCTTTAGCATTCCCTTCGGTCAAGGACAAAGGCACGGACGCGAATGCGTCCCAGTCGTAGACGATCTGGGCGTATGACCACGATTCGTGAATTAAAGGGTCATATCAGCCTTAAAAGCTTATAAAGCAATGCTTTTATCTATGTTACATTTGGATAAATGCTCGGCGGTGGAAATAATCTTAGACATTCACAATAAAGATCGAGATCGCCAAATCCCTGCTGTCTCCAGAGGCAATCTAGCTTGAACCTCTTGCTCCATAAATACTTCTAAATCCAACCTAATAATTATCTTGCTTATCTATTAAGTTAGGTTAAACAGAATGATTTAAAAACCGTCCAGACGGTATATTTATATATGGCTAAAAATATTACCGAACAACTTTTGAAGGCTGCTGAAGCTGTCATTATCCGTCAAGGAATTGGGAACTTGACTATTGCTGCCGTAGCTACGGAAGCAAGTATGAGCAAAGGAGGTCTTCTACATCACTTTCCGACCAAGGATAAACTTATCGAAGCACTTGTTACACGGAGGATATCCGCCGCCATCCCCGTAAACGGATTGTCTTCAATGAGACGGGATTTCTTGCCCCAGTCACAGCAGGCTTTGAGTTGCGTCAGGATGCGCTTTGCTGCATTCGGAGTTTTGTGCCTGAC
>JBCCNG010000748.1:0-1749 GCA_039025955.1 Cyanobacteria bacterium P01_C01_bin.72
AGTTCGTCTACATATTCGTAAGAAGGTTTTATCCTAGCTTCTTCTGGAGTAAAAATAGCAGAAAAACCAACTAAATAGTTACCATTGTTTGGTTTAAGTCCACTTTCTTGCACCAAGCCGCTACGACTACCGACTAATTTGATCACACTTTCTAAATAGTCTTTACCTCGCAATAACTCTCCCATTTCATCAGCTACTTTTTGCGAACTATCCAAAGTAGTTGTGGGCGGTAATTCAATATTAATGCTTAGTTTACGTCCGTCACCATCGGGAAATAGAGTACCAGGGACAGTACCGACTAAGATAGTTGAGGTGATAAATAAGGCGATCGCACCGAAAGCAAAAAGTTTAGCGGTGGTTTTATTACGGATAGTAGTAGCTAAACTCCAGTCTCGAAATTTCGCTGAAGCGGTTTCTGTCAGGCGATCGATCTTACTTTTTTGTCCTGTGGCTCGAATATTTCCTAGTAAATAACGAGAAAGAGGAATATCTACTAATAAAGCAATTACATAGCTTAGTAGAAGACAAACAATGGCACTTATGGGAATCAAGCGCACAAACTTACCCATCGTCCCGCTAATTGCCATCAGGGGGGCTAATGCCAAAATAGTAGTTAGTTGACCAGAAAAAGCAGGTACAGCATAGGTTTTAACGGTTTTCAAGGCAGCTTGGTTAAAATTTAACCCTTCCACAAAGATACCGTCGTGCATCCCTTCCATCATCAGGATAAACACATCTACCAGTAATCCCAATGCCAGTATCATCCCCACTTGCACCATTGTATTGAGGGTGAAACCCAATAAAAATAGGACTGCTAAAGTGCCTAAAAAAGTGAGGGGAATTGATAAACCTGCGATAATCGCTTCGCGCCAAGTCAAAGCAAACAAGAGAACGATAAAAACGCCCAAAACCCCTTGCCAAGCATTGTTAAAAACATTCAATAAGTCTTTGTTAATTTGGTCGGCATCGGTATTAATTACCCGATATTCCATGCCATAAGCCCAGATATTAGGATTTTGTTTGGCTGCTTCAATTGCTGCTAAGGAATCGTCAATTACTTTGATAGTATCTGAGCCTGGAACTTTCACCAGATCCAGATTAATAACAGTTTGAAACTCGCCACCATCAGAACTTAAAAAAGCGCGATTTTGTTCTCTCTCTAAATCTCTTCTAACTTCTGCTATCTCCTGTAATCTGACTACTCGTCCACCTACTTCACCTTCCAAGCGAGTTACAGGTAAGGTGCGTAAATCTTCTAAACTGCGGAGTCGCCCATAATATCTTAACTGCGTACCAATTTCATCACTTTCTATTCGATCCCAAGGTAAATCGCGGTTTGCCTTTTGAATTGCATTGACTACTTGAGTTGTAGAGATTCCCATATTCGCTAAACGAGAGGGAATTAGCTGAACGTGGATTACTTCTTCTCGATTACCACTCAAGTCTACCTTGCGGACGTTGGGGACTGTTTCTAAAATCTCTTCAATATCTTCGGCTGCTTTACTCAGTACCGCTAGATCGATATCTCCGTATAAACCTAATGTCAGTACGGGGGTATCTTGAGTCGAAATTTGTTCTACCTTAGGTTCATCTGCCTCGCTAGAAATCTCTGGTTTGGCTTCATCTACCTCCGCTCTTACCAAAGAAAAATACTAGGCGATGGGAGCTTCTGCAGCAAACAACACTAGAAATAATGACGAACCATCAAAAGAAGAAAAGATTAGATCCTATAACACCATGAGCGATGTC
>JBCCNG010000749.1:0-1744 GCA_039025955.1 Cyanobacteria bacterium P01_C01_bin.72
ATAAGTTGGCCCCTGTAACGCGAGTCAAGATATTTTCAATTCCTGCTGGTGTAGCAAAATAAGCCTTGCTAGCTTCAGGAACGTTGAATTCACTAAAGCTGTGCAAGAGATTATTGCCTCTGACTGCTCCTCCTTCTAGGTAGTCAACCAGAGTATCCTGAAGCGCAAAATTTGGAGTAACGATAGAGCTTTCATTGCCTAAAGTCTCGTCGGCAACTATCTGAGCCAAAGCGGCAGACATGAGGTAATTCCCGCAACAGATAGATGCAAGTATAAGCCGCACAAAGTTAAGGTTGGCAAAAGTTACCATTAGCGATCGCATTTGTCTCAAAGCCGAACCTTTCGAGAGATTCTCATAGCTTATGTTGCCCAAATTTAATGAACATTTAACATTGGACATTAAACATTGAACAATTACTGCCTTGTTCACACGAGTAGACCACAACAATTAAACAAATCTCTAACAGAAGAGATCAATCATTGTTTTCTAGGGGTAGTTCGACAGTAAAAATTGTTTTCTCAGCGTAGCTAGTTAGATAAATTCCGCCACCTAGTAATTCGGTCAAATTTTTGACCAAAGCTAAACCAATTCCCGTTCCGCCGAACTGCCAAGGATCGCGGTTAGGTATACGATAAAAGTTATCAAATATTCGTTCTTCTTCCAGGGATGGTATTTCGACTCCTGTATTATGAATAATAATTTGTATTTTGTTGTCGATAATTCTTGCTGTTAAGCCAATTATTTCCGCCGCAGGAGTGTATTTACAGGCATTGTTTAATAGTTCGCTTAAAATCCTTTTAACGGTGGAAATATCAGATTTGAACTGCTGCAAGTCTAACGGTAAATCAATTTTCAAGCTCTGCTGTTGATGATCAATGCGATCTAGGAAAGGTTCGATAATCTGCGGTAGCCAAACTGAAAGGTCAATCCACTGCATCTTCATTACTTCTTTCTTTGCATCAATGTAGCAAAGAGTCAGCAAATCATTGACTAACTGGTTTTGACGATCGCAAGCAGTGCGAAAAATGTCTAACACCTTAGAAAAGGTAGCGGATCTTTGACTGCCTATTTCCTTTTCTAGCAATGCTTCCAGAGTTTCTGAGGCTAGCTGAATACTGCTCATGGGAGTTCGCAGTTCGTGAGAAATTGTCTTCAGAAAATCATCTTTGAGTAAATTTAATCGAGCTAGCTCTTGAACCTGTATTTGCGATCGCTGATAGAGTCTTGCCTGTCTAATGGCGATCGCACACTGGTTAGCCACCTGTTCGACTAAAATGATTTCATTGGCGGTAAACCACTCTTCTGACGGACGTAACAGCCACAGATTACCTAAAATTCCCTGATCGTCAAAAATAGGATAAACTAACTTTGTTTCTTGGGCTGACAAATGAGCCAGTTCGGACTCTAATTCGACAAACTGAAAAGACTGTTGATTTAAAAGCTGCCGTTCTAGTTGCGGAAAATCTGCCACAATCCTTGTCTTCCCCCGGCAGTTAGGGGTTGTTTTGGTATATGCGTATGCTACTTCTGCTTTGGTACGATCGCTATTGTAAAGCTCAATTTTACAGCATTCTATCTGTAATACCTGTCCTATTTCTTGGGTGACGGTTTGTAAAATCTGTAGCTCATCCAGGCTATCACGCATTTTTTCCGTCACTTTACGAGTCAAGGTTTCAAACTTGATCGAAGTTTGCAGCCTAGAGGTACGCTGACTGACTTTTTGTTCTAGATAGACATTGAGAC
>JBCCNG010000750.1:0-1742 GCA_039025955.1 Cyanobacteria bacterium P01_C01_bin.72
AAATAGCGATCAATTTTAACTCGCTCGAATTCCTGGTAAAGCAAATTGGGCTGAATATGACCACAAATGGAGGCAACCCTGCCAAAATTATCAATTTGGAGCTTAACTCCCAACGCTTTTAGCTTGGGTAAAATGGCGATCGCCTCACGGGGATTTTCGCCAATCAAATATTCGGAGATTTCCCAAGTGAGCAGCTGGGGGGGAATTTGAAATTCATCCAGGTTGAATTCTAAGTGCCTGACCAAACTTGATTGAAAAGTCTGAAAACTAGGAACATTAATACTAATACCAACTTGAGACGGGAAATTAGGGTCTTGATGCCAGCTTTTAAGCTGACGGCATGCCGCTTCAATAATCCATCTTTGCAGAGGTATAATCAGTCCAGATTCTTCGGCAACAGCAATAAATTTGGGAGGGGAAATTAAGCCTAGATGAGGATGATTCCAGCGCAGTAGGGCTTCAAACTCTTTTATTTCTCCTGCTGCCAAGCTCATTACAGGTTGGAAGTAGAGACAGAATTCTTCATTTTCTAAAGCTTGTCTGATACCCCTTTCTAGCTCAATGGGAGTTAGGCGAGTGACATAGCTAAAGCTGGGAGTATGGGGACGTGGGACAAATTCGGGCTGAAGTCCGACAATCACGGAATTAAGTTCGTGAGTCTCACTAATTATTTGTTCGAGACTTTTTTGTGCCTCTTCGATATTTATCTGCTGATATTTTGTGGTGTAGCCTACTACTAAACGCTCCAGAAGATAGATAATCAGGTTGGTATCATTCCGTTTTGCTGCCTCGGTCAAAATGCTAATCGTCGTTTCCAGATTGGACGGAATAATATGACTCGCATTTTTAACTATCAATACTTTTTCGTGGCTGGTTTGCTCGTACTGCTCTCCCTCCACCAACAGTTCTTCGTATAGCTTCTCTCCTGGTCGTAGTCCCGTAAAGATAATCTCGATATCTTTTCCCACCTCATAACCCGATAGACGGATTAAATCTCTAGCCAGATCAACAATTTTGACAGGTTGACCCATGTTCAGCATAAAGATCTGACCCTGGCTGTTTTGACCAGCTAAAACAGAAGCCTGAAGCACCAGTTGAACCGCTTCGGGAATAGTCATAAAGTAGCGACAGATTTCGGGATGGGTAATGGTAACAGGCCCACCCTTGGCAATTTGCCTTTTGAAAGTGGGGACGACACTACCTCTACTCCCTAGGACATTACCAAAACGAACTACAGCATAGGGTCTACCGCTACTTTTAGCCGCTTTTAAGACCAACATTTCTGCGGTACGCTTACTTGCGCCCATAACATTGGTTGGTTTGACTGCTTTATCGGTAGAGATCATGACAAAATTGCCTACGTCATAGGCGATCGCCAAATCGAGCAGATTTTTTGTCCCCAAAACATTATTGGTAATTGCTTCAGGAGGATTTAACTCCATCAACGGCACGTGTTTGTGAGCGGCGGCATGAAACACAACATCGGGCTGATGTACTCGAAAGGCATCTTCCAGTCGTGATTTGATTCTTAAATCGGCGATATAGGGGACAAGCTGAGTTAACTGCTGCTGAGAATCTTCCTGCTGCAAGATTTGCAACACCTGCTGTAGCTCTTCCTGAATATTAAAGACCGAGTTTTCACCATGCCCCAACAAAATGAGCTTGGCAGGGCGACAGCGAAAGATTTGGCGACACAGCTCACAACCAATTGAGCCACCAGCCCCAGTAATTAGCACCACCTT
>JBCCNG010000751.1:0-1736 GCA_039025955.1 Cyanobacteria bacterium P01_C01_bin.72
GGGATGCGCTAAAAACTATCTGTTGGGGTGCAATACCTATGCTGATGACACCATCGTATTGATCGGGAGCGATCGCCCTTTCTCGGTTACTTTCTACCTGCAAAGCGTGGGTAATTTCTGGGATTAGTAAAGTCTCTCGTTTTCTAGCATGCTTTTCTCGATGGCGATCGCCGATTAAGGAACTATCTAGCAAGCTAGGTTGGCGTAAATATAGCTGGCGCACCTGCTCAACGCTGGCAAGAGGCAACTGCCCCGTAGCAGCAGGCTTTAAGCCCAGACGGGAGAGATAGGGGCTGGGTAGACAGGGATTTCGCTCCCGTAATTCAGGATAAGAAAAAGTAATACTGTGGGTCGGGACACCGAGCAGGGAATAAAAATCAAAAGTTTCTTTGGCCGCCAAATCAACGGCAGTAGTTAAAGGAAAACCCTGCTTCAGCAATTGTTTACGGCTCTGAAAATCGAGGAGGGGATCATCGGCGATCGCTGTAGGTAAAATACCCTCGGCGCATCCTAGCAAGAAAACATGAGCATAGTTTGTCCCAGAGATTGATGTGAGACAATGTAGTTCAACTCCCCCTCGCCCTGGTTGGGCTGGAATAGTCATTAAAGATAATATTTCGCTAATTTCTTGGCTAAATACCCTTTTACTTAGTTGCTGTTCTTTAGATTGAGCTAATTCTTTTAATCCTGACTGTAAGCGGTAATAAGCAACAACTTCTCTCGCCCAAGTCTTGGCATTTTCTAAGATCTCCCAAGCGGACAAAATGTCTAGGAGGCGATTAACCCAAAATTCCCGAGAGTGACGCTGCTGAAAATCTAGCAGGCTTAAATCTATGCCCAAATCTTGCCAAGCAGTCAAACCTTGTGGATGACTTGCCCTCGCCTTTGTCCAGATTTCTGGCGGCATTTGCTTCACTAGCGGATGAGATAACAATTTCGCCGTAGCTTCAAAAGGAAAGCTGTCTCTGATTACTTCTAACAGTAGCTTCAGCCAAGCCCCGAGACGAGTTTGTTCCACAGGGATTTCATAACTTACCTGGACGGATACGTCGTACTCCCAGGCAATATCTCTGAGGATCTCACCATACAATTGCTCCTCCCTCGTTACCAAAACAATATCTTGAGCCGCAACTCCCTGAGTCTGTAAAACTTTTACCTGGGTTAAAACCCCTCTAATTTCTGCTTCTAGACTAGGAAAAAGATTAAGCTTGACTCCCGCAGGCAAGGGGGCTGTTTGCTGCCAACACTGCTGTAGCTGAACACCCAAACTGGCAGTATCAGACCCTGGGGTAGATCTTAACTCCCATCCCTGAGACTGCAACCAAATCAAAGCCTGGTGATTCTGCGGATAAAAATCCCTCGTCGGCAAGAGCAAAACACTGTTTTCTCCCGCGATCGCTTCAATTAAGGCTAATTCGTCTCGACTAGGGGCAAAATAACCATAAAAAATATAGGTTTGGCGCTCGCAATCCGCTGCACTCTGCCAATACAATTCTGCTGCATCAAGCCGCTTGACCCGTCTTAACTGATTTTGATAGGCGAGCGCCAGTCTGCCCAACTGCTGAACTCGCGGCTCGATATTTTCCTGCAACTTGACCAAATCGCTGCCGCTACGAAACAAATCCTTAATTGTGGCTAAAAAAGCTTGGGCTGTTCCTGCAATATCCTGAGTATGAATAACTTCGCGTACCGCATTTTGTAACAATCGCCGACTGAGTAACCCAGAAGCCACCCCC
>JBCCNG010000752.1:0-1720 GCA_039025955.1 Cyanobacteria bacterium P01_C01_bin.72
AGCAGCATTTTCCAAGTAATAGGAGTAGCCTTCATCATGGTAATGCGATCGCCTTCTATTCTTTCTGCTAGAGTGCGATGGGAATTAATGAGATCTCTGGGCGCAATAACTACTGTGCCACCTACCAGCAAAGGTAAATATAATTCTAGAGCGGCGATATCAAAGGAAATGGTAGTAATAGCTAGCAAGCGATCGCTCTCAGTAATCCCTGGGCGATCTTTCATAGAATAGAGGAAATTAACCAAGTTACGATGTTCTATTGCCACACCTTTGGGTTTTCCTGTCGAACCGGAAGTGTATATTACATAGGCTAAATCTTGAGGAGAAATTGCAATCTCTAGATTGCTTTTATCCTGTTGTTGAATTGTTTCTTTATCTGCTGCTAAATTAATTACCGATAATTCTCGTTCTAAATTAAAAGCCTGGCGATCTAGATCCTCTTTGCTAATTAGGTGAGCAATTCCCGCATCATTAATGATGTAGCTAATACGTTCTTGAGGATAACTAGGATCTAGAGGAATATAAGCCGCACCTGCCTTCATTACCGCCAGCAACGCAACCAATAAATCTCGATCTCTCTCTAAATAAATTCCTACTAAATTTTTATTCCCTACTCCTCGTGTTTGTAAATGACGAGCCAATTGATTAGCTCGCTCGTTCAACTCAGAATAAGTAAAAGTCCCATCATCAGCAACTAAAGCAACCTTCTTCCCTATCTCTACTGCTCCTTCTGCTCCCCTATGTCCTCTGCCCCTTACGCTCCCCTGCGCCTCTGCTCCCTTAACGACAGTGCTTTCAAACAACTGATGAAAACACAACTGAGGAAAGTCTCTAATTGATGAATCATTTATAGCCAATAACTGTTCCTTTTCTAAAGCAGTTAGCATGCGAACTTCACCCACTCTTTGTTCGGGTTTACTGGTCATGCTTTCTAAAATAGTCTTGAGATGTTCAAGGATCTTAGTTATTGTCTCATTATCAAACGAGCGATCGCCATACAGTATTTTAAGAGCAAGCTGTGAATCTAAAGCTGCGTATAAGGTTAGGGGATAGTTTGTTTGTTCGCTAGTGTGAATGTTTCGAATATCTAATACATCTATGGATTGTTTTAAGCTTGACTCGACAGGGTAGTTTTCAAAGACGACAATACTTTCAAACAAGGGGGTATCTTTAGCCAGCTCACTAACTCGATGAATATCTAGTAAAGATGTATGTTCGTATTCTTGTCTGGCTAGCTGTTTGAGCTGTAGCTGTTTGAGCCAATCAATTAATGACTGCTGGTGGTCGATTTCTACTCTGATGGGTAAAGTGTTAATCAAAAGCCCTACCATAGCTTGTGCATTGTTTAAAGATGGTGAACGACCCGAACTTGTCCCACCAAAAACCAAATCGCGATCGCCACTGTAGCGATGTAGTAATATCCCCCAAGCTGCTTGAATTAAGATATTAGCAGTCAGTTGATATTCCCTAGCCAAAAACTCAATTTTATAAGTAGTTTCTGCCGACAAGTTTAGTTCTTTCTGAAGATAATTTATAGATTTTTTTTTCTGCTTATTATTACTTGTAATTCCCAAATAAGTAGGACTGTAAAATCCCTTTAATTCCCCTTGCCAAAAGTTAAGTGCTTTGGTTATATCCTGTTTTTTCAACCAAGCTATATAGTTTTTATAAGGAATCACTGGAGTTGTAGAGATATTTAAACCTTGAGATAGACTTTCAT
>JBCCNG010000753.1:0-1711 GCA_039025955.1 Cyanobacteria bacterium P01_C01_bin.72
CCGTTAGCTATGGCGATAGTTCCCAGAGAGTTATCATTGCTACCTCAGAGGGTAGCGTGATTGAACAATCGTGGTGCGATTTAGAAATGCGCTTTTCAGCTACTGCGCGGCAAGATGATTCACTTCAAACAGGTAGAGAAACCACTGGTTCACGCCAGGGATACGAGGATCTGACCAAGTTAGACGAGCAGGTAATTGGTGCTGCTCAAAGAGCCGTAGATGCTCTGTCTTTGCCGAAGATTAAGGGAGATATTTATACTGTAGTCATCGATCCAATTTTGACAGGGTTATTTGTCCATGAGGCTTTTGGACATCTTTCCGAAGCAGATATGGCTTATGAAAACCCCGATTTGCTAGAAGTAATGAGCATGGGCAAACAGTTTGGCTCACCTGAGCTACAAATTTATGATGGTGCTGCTCCTCTGGCATCAGAAGATAACTATGTTCATCGCGGCAGCTATTTTTACGACGATGAAGGTACACCTGCGACGACTACACAGCTAATTAAGGATGGCGTACTAGTTGGTAGACTCCACTCTAGAGAAACTGCGGGTAAGCTGGGAGAAGCGCCAACAGGTAACGCTCGTTGTCTCGATTATCATTACTCGCCCATAGTACGCATGACTAATACTTGGATCGGTAGAGGCAAAACTCCTGTCAAAGATTTGATCGAGAATATTACCGACGGAGTATACGCCCGTAACTGGTTGGGAGGCATGACTAACGGTGAAATGTTTACTTTTAGTGCGGGGGAAGCCTGGATGATTCGCCACGGCAAGTTAGCCGAGCAAGTAAAAGACGTTACTCTTTCTGGCAACGTATTCAAAACTCTGGCAAATATTGAGGCGATTGGCGATGATTTCACTTGGGATGAATCTGGTGGCTGTGGCAAAGGAGGACAGTCAGGACTAGCAGTGGGTTGTGGCGGTCCAAGTTTGAGAATCAAAAAAGTGACTATTGGTGGTAATGTCAATTAGGCGATCGCCTGTGGCAGTATTTTGGTATATTAGGCTACCATAGTGTTCAGACAGGAAAAAACCCAGTTTTTAGACTGGGTTCTGGAGCAAGATTCGGTTGATTAGCTAGTTATGAAGCGTGTTTCTGACTGGCTCAATCAACAATTAAGACCACATATTGGGAATTTCACTCTGAAGCTCTAGAATTTATCATCCTCCGAATAGAATTCAAGAACAACAGTGTATTTACTCAGATTTCTGATTTGTGTTTTAATCTCTGGTTAGTTTCACTGAAGCTCTGAATTTAATTATGTTCCCAGTCTTATTTATAAATATCTCTTGGTAGATTCTCGAAAATTTTCCTCTACCAAAGAAACTGTCGGTTTAGTCGGCGGTGATTCTGGCTGCAACTGGAGCAAGATCCAGTTTATGACTCCCGAAAGAAAAGGCAGAGCAAAACAAAAAACTAGAGCTATCGCTACCCAGCGAAAAATTGCAGGACGTTTACTTCCTTTGGTCGGATATCCGCAGCTAAGACAAATTTCTGTTCCTTCGGCGTTGAGCGTACCGCAAACTTGACAGGGTTCTAAAGACATTCTTTAAAGGGATGAGGGAGCTTTAAAAGGATGAGGGATAAAGGATAAAAGATGAGGATCGAGAAGAAATTACTGGCTTAGAGCCTTGCTAATAATTTCAGGTGTAACTTGATCGGTGATGATAACCTTACCGATCGCCGTTGGCAAGATAAAGCGAAC
>JBCCNG010000754.1:0-1708 GCA_039025955.1 Cyanobacteria bacterium P01_C01_bin.72
CTAATGCCCCAGCAAAATACACGGTTAGCGAAAATAACCATAGCTGTCTTCGCGCTTTTAATCTAGACAAAAGTCAATACCTGCTTTATCTTGGCACATTTGAACCAGATCAAAGACTAGACCTCTTAATTGAAGTATTTCAAAAACTACAGCCTCACAATTGGAAATTAGTGCTGGCAGGAGATATCAGCTACTCCTATCAGCACGGTAGCAAGCTGCTGCAAATGACTCGACAGCAGCACAACATTATTTTTACAGGAGAAATTGGCGGCAATTTTTTAGGAGAATTAGTTCGTGGTGCGGATATCTTTGTTAATCCGTCTAACGGTAATAATCTTTGCTCCTCGGTAGCGATGTTAGAAGCCATGCGGGAGGGAGTTCCTATTGTTGCCAGCGATACGGAAAATCATCGTCAATTAATTGGTCGCGATCGCGGTTTACTGTTTAGAGCAGGACAGTTTGACTCGCTGCTGATTCAGCTTAAATATGCGATGTCTCGCCCTAAACTGCTGTTAGCTATGGCAAAAAAAGCGCAGACATATATTGCGGTTAATCATAACTGGGACAAAGTAATTTATAAAAATTTGTTCTTATATCTGCAACTAACAACCAAAATTACCCTACAGCCATCCCCTCAAACCTTTGAACGCCGCTGAACGCTGCTAAACGCCACTAAATATCAGCAATTGAACTACGCCATTTTATTAGAGAGTGCAACTATGTCTGCTGAATTACCATTAGTTTCCGTTATTATTTCTGCTTACGAGGGTCTGAATCATCTACCTGCTACGGTTGACAGTATTATTCAGCAAAGTTGTGGCGATTTTGAGATCATAGTTTTGAGTGATGATTGTCGTCAGCTTCATTCTTGGTTTCAACCCCAGCCAGATTATCGTCTCCGATTCATTCTCCAAAGTAATTTAGGTCTAGCAGCTACCCTTAATCAGGGCATCCTCGAAGCTAGAGGAAAATATATTGCTTTTATTCATCCTGGCGATTTATGGCACTCTAACAAGCTGCAAAAGCAGGTGTCTTTACTAGAGCGTAATTCTCATGTGGGCTTAGTTCACTCAGAGTCAGTCTTGAGCAACCATTCAGGCTCTTCCCAAGTTGTCCCCAAGACTATAATTGCCGATGGGTTAAAATGTCCAGAAATTTTGGCGCAAAATCAGTTGATTTTTTCCTCGGTGATGGTGCGTTGTCATTGCTTTGAGCAGATAGGACTATTTGACCCCCAGCTCAAGATTACTCCCGATTGGGAGATGTGGATTCGATTGAGCAAGCGCTATTTGGCGATCTCCATTGCTGATCCCCTGGTCTATTGTCGGCAACATCAATTAAGCGAGCAAGACAATTGGTTAACCCTAGAATTAGAGCTGCAAAAAATAATTGAGCAAGTATATACCTTAATCCCCTTAGAGCAGGAAGCAAGAGACAAACAAAAACAGCTCAGTTACAGCTATGCCAGTTTATTTCTCGCCCAGGAGGTGCTACGGCACCAGACACCTGATCCCTCTATTGCCCGCAATTACCTTTATCAAGCCCTGCAACACCAGCCCCTCATTTGCCTGGATCGAGAATTTTGTCGTCTTCTCTGGGATATTTTTACTCTCTCTTGCCGTCAAAGAAATCGCTATCAGCATCTACATAAATTAGCCCAAACTCTGGAAGCCTATGTTAAAGCAATCGCCGCTAAAACTAAAGCTCA
>JBCCNG010000755.1:0-1688 GCA_039025955.1 Cyanobacteria bacterium P01_C01_bin.72
CGGCAACATGATTCGCGACAGAAATTTGACCGTAGGATGGATCAACAGCTTTTAATTATGTTGGGTGGCGATAAAAAGCTAATTCTCAGATTGCTTAGACATGCTCGTAAACAACACCCAGGCAAAAGCTATCTTTGGTATCATGAGAAAGTGATACGAGATTTAGAAAGAGATCGTCGCTATTAATCTCGCTGTCTATGCTGATTTATTCTCGACAGATTATTTGCTTATCCGTTCCTTCAACTTCTTGCTCCAAGTATAGAGCCAAAAATCTTTAAAGGGAGTGACATACTTGGCTAAAGACCAAACGACTAGGCAAGGTTGTTCTACTACCTGTAATAATGGGAAGTCATCTTGCGAGTCAGTGACCAAAATGGCAGATTTAATTTCTGAACTCGATAAAATTTCCTGCATCATCAATAATTTACCTTTTTGACGATCGCCCACACCGTACCAAAATCGACAGCCCACAAGGCGATCGCATCTTAAGGGAATATGTTCTAAGATCGGCTCAATGATAAAGCTAAAGCCTAAACTCGCTACAATGACTGGTGCTTCTGAGTTACTTTCTACTGCGTCCACTATTTGCCTGTTGCTGTGAGCTTGAGCTAATTGTTTTGCCTTGTTACGCCACAATAATAGCGTCCAAGGTAAGAAAATTGTCGGTACAGTAACTAAAAACCAATCCCTAGTTTTGTCTCCTCTGAAAGATCCTGGTAGCCAACGCCAAGGTCTAATCAGCTTCAAAAAAAGTATTAACAGGAAACCAATAATACGGGGACGAAAACTGTTGATATATTCTGCTGTTGAATTTCTCAGCAATAGTGTCTCGTCAAAGTCGAGAATGACGGGGTTCTCTTTAGTCGCATTAGCGATCGCCTTAAGTGCTAATTCTGGCTGTACCTGTTCTATCTGCTGATTGTATTTCATTCGCAGTAACTCATAGCTTAATTTGGCAAGTTAGTCTCAGGTTTATTCTGAGGATAATCTCGGAAGCTCTATCTAATATACTCGCCTAGCAGATAAATACGCAGTGAATAGTAATTGTCTAGAGAATACGGGAGAGAACAGCAGTAACTAGCCGCCACTGACGGGAGGAATCAAAACTAGTTCATCTCCATTCTGTAATGCCGTAGTCGAGTCCACAAACTGCAAATTTACCCCAAAGCGCGTCACTTCTTGCCATTTACTTAACTGTGGCTGCTGTTCAATTAATAATGCTAAAACTTCTCCCACAGTTGTCCCTGATGACAATGCAAGCTCCAATTCCGAAGTGTCCAATACCTCTTGATAAATTGCAAACAGCTTAACCGTAACTTGAATCTTTGACTCATCAACCATTCTACTAATCCTCCAAAGACAAATCCCGAACCCCAGAAATGTTGACTTTTAATTTAATGCATATAAATATCCATTGCTACAACCAACATAAATAGTATTGTCAATGATTGTAGGTTCAGAAAAAGTTTCTAAATCTTTGGTACTACCCGCAACCATTTTTACCATTTGATTGAGAAATCCGTAAAGTAACATTTGCGAATCTAAGAACCAACGATCCTGTAAAGGTAATTCAAATTGCCAAAGAAATTCTGTTGTTGTTAAATCAAATGCTTGTAAAGATCCTTGAGTCCCTATGTATAGTGACTCGTTGTCGATGACTAGATTAGACCAATCTTCAAATCGATCTA
>JBCCNG010000756.1:0-1683 GCA_039025955.1 Cyanobacteria bacterium P01_C01_bin.72
CAAAATCTTGATGAGAAAACTATTAGAGAGCAAATAGAAAACTGCGTCAGTCGCTCTGAAGGCGATCTCGATCAAAATTTCGGCAAGTAAAATAATCTGTGACCTTTGGTCAGAACATAATACTTAAACGGGGTTTGCTGAAGGAGATTTCAAGAGAACTAATGTTTTAGTGAGACTTTTTCAGTAAACCCTAATTATTAATTGTTCATTATTAATTTCTCTCTCCATAGAAGCTGAAAGATAACAGCAGCACTACTAAAGAAATACTCAAGCCGATCGCAATACCTGAAATCAAGATAGCTGAGGAATTTTTCACAGCGATCGCAATTACTCCCCAGACAAATACCCCAGCATAGGCAAAATCCAGGCGGGGGAGAGTCACAAAATGAGTAATCAAGCCCGCAATGAGCAGCATAACTACCGTCCAAATAGTCGGTTCGATACCCCAGCCGTTCCATCGCCAAAATTCGAGAACTAATGCGCCGTTAAGTATAGTTGCGATACTAATCCAGGCGAGATAGATACTGATGGGTGTTCTGATGAACCATCTTTGCCAGAAAGAGATACGAGTCTTAAAGGGTAGACTCCAGTAGGCAGCAATTAGAGGAAAAAGAATACAGATCATGGCGATCATCGAGGCGCCAAATTGCTGATTGAGGAAGCAGATAACCCAAATAATTTGGGAAAAGGAGGCGATCGCAATTTTGTAGCCGATTTTTCGCAGCAGAGGATCACTTCTTTGAGCAGGTAGTATTTGATATACAGCAAAAGAAATTAAGCCCAAGTAAATTAGCCCCCAAATAGCAAAAGCGTAGTTTGCAGGGGTAATTAAGACGTTTTTGAAGGTATCCTGAGATATTTCGCCGATGGTTAAGCCATTGGGGGGATTGATATTTGCCCAAACATTCGTGCCAAAGGCGGCAAGAATAGCAATTAAAGTAGCTAGTTGTCGAATAATCGTGGGTTTACTATTGACCGAATAGCGATCGCGCATATTTTACTCAGATTCCTGAAATTGTTAGTTTCTAGTTTTTTAAGTTTCTAGTTTTTATTGTAGAAGCTGGCTGCGGAGGGAGACTTAAGTTATAGGATAAATAACCGCCATACTCATTTTGCAGTTGCAAAAGTCAAGAATAATGAATCCAACCTTAATCAAGTCAATTAAAGTAATTTCTATCCTGGTAATAACTGTTGCTTTGAGTTTGGTCGGCTGGAATCTGTCCTTAAATTTACATGGTGAATCATTCCCCGCAAATCTGAGTCCTCTTTTGTGGTTGGGAAGCCTGGCTTTAGTTGCCCATGGGATTGAAGCTTTGATTGCCGCATTCCAGGCTCGTTCTCAGGCTAAAAACCCTCTAATCTATGGCGTTTATACTTTTTTTGTTGGCTTCGTTGGCTTGCAAGAATTGAAGCAGGATAATTAAGCTGTAAATTGACTACAGCGGACATTTCACAGGTAGGCTAACAAATTAAATAATATTTTTGGCAAGGGCTTCCAAGAAAACTTAAAATCTTCAGTCGAGCCTCAGTAACCGACATTTCGCGAGCTGCATCATACTTCTAATAAATTTCATTATCTCTTCCCCAAATCCAGAACTCAACCATTCAACTACATTCATATTCAAATTACATATTAAGTACACCGTAAATGAAGGTATTTGCTTTGCGTTAGTAACGAGAAGC
>JBCCNG010000757.1:0-1677 GCA_039025955.1 Cyanobacteria bacterium P01_C01_bin.72
AAGGCAGGTGGCAAAGAGCTTTTGTTTGGTGCGGAAGCTATTTGGCAGCCAAGGCAACCAAACAAAAGCTCTTTGGCTGCCTTGTGAAAAATTCATCAAATATACGACGATTTGCCACCTGAGTTAGGGCATCGATCGCAGCTAATTTACCTAGTTGATGGTTGAGATTTAATAATTTTTTTTCTACTAGCTGACGCTTTAAAAGTTCCCGCTCTAAACGCGCATTTTTAGCCTTTAATTCAGTTTTGAGATGGCTAACCTGTAGCTGATTGTTAATTCTCGCAATTACTTCTTCAATCTGAAAGGGCTTAGTAATATAGTCGCTAGCACCATAGTCAAATGCTTTGAGCTTGAGGCTGGTTTCGCTGTTAGCACTAATAAAAATAACGGGAATATCTTGTGTCTGGGGATCGGCTTTGAGCTGTTGACAAACTTCCCAACTTGTCATTTTTGGCTGACTAGTATTGAGCAAAATAATGTCTGGAGGTCGGGCTTTTGCGGTCTGGACAGCTAAACTTCCTTGTTCTAATTGTTCAATCTTGTACCCTTGAAGAGTTAGGATTACCGTCAGCAGTTCTATATTCTTAGGGCGATCATCAACCACCAGGACTTTTCTTGGTTTAAAAGGTTTTTCTTTTGCCGTCATCTGGAGCTGAAACACTTATTTCCCAATCTCTTAGTCAAATTTTATCGTAAATAGGGATCGCGTCAGATTTATCTTTATCTGGAGTTTATAATCAACAATGAATAATGAGCAATCACATTATTCAAGGTTATTTATGACTGGCACTGATCCTAGCTGATTCTTGAGTCAAACTATTAGTAAGTTGCTGATTCTGATGAGAGGGATTAGTTGCTTGAATAATTAAAAAGCCGATAATAAAGCAAAAGAATAAATCGCTACTAACTTTACTGATTTCCTGCATTGTTATTATTTTATATTTGCCTATATGACAAATATAACTGCGAAAAATTACGTAGAAAACATTCAGCCAGATAAAATAACGATATCTTTATTTAATGAAGGCTAATCTTAAACTCAATATTAAGCCATAGTTCTTTTTGCGCTTTTTGATGTTTACAGTCCTTAATCTAAGTCGTAACAACTATATTTTTGGCGACGATTACCCGCAATTAAACCTCATCTAGTTTGAGCGTGGGGTACGGCGAGTTTATTTTTGCTTGTACAACCTTATCAAAAATCAACTATGCTTTGTATTGGACATCGCGGGGCAATGGGACATGAGCCAGAGAATACTTTACTATCGATCAGAAAAGCGATCGCCCTAGGGGCAGATGGGATTGAAGTTGATGTCTACAACCTTGAAGGTCATTTAATTGTCATTCACGATCGCGATTTGTCTCGTACAACTAACGGCAAAGGGTATCTCGATCACAGCAGCTTTGCTTATGTGCGCTCTCTGGATGCAGGAAAAGGGGAACAAGTGCCAACTCTGGCGGAAGTATTGGCTACAGTCAACCGTCAGGTCTTAATTAATATTGAATTGAAGGGTCGTAACACCGCTAGACTGCTAGTGGAGTTGATTCAGGCTTACTATGATCAAGGATGGCAATACAGCGATTTTGTGGTTTCTTCCTTTGATCATGAGCAGCTAAATCAGGTTAAGCAAATTACCCCTGAAATTACGACGGGGATGTTGCTTTATGGCTTACCCT
>JBCCNG010000758.1:0-1672 GCA_039025955.1 Cyanobacteria bacterium P01_C01_bin.72
CAACTCGGGCTTTAACGGGATTTTTCTATCAGCTACCTAGGATTATTACAGCTATTTTTGCAGGTATAGTTGTAGACCGCTTTAGTCGTAAGTACCTGATGATTTTGAGTGAGGCTGCGATTGTGGTTTCGACGCTGATGCTCTTGCTGCTTCATCTGACGGGACAGCTTGCTATTTGGCATCTTTATTTGGCAGCTTCAATCAATGGCGGATTTGAGAAGTTTGGACAGCTTGCTTATCGAGCTTCAATTTCTCTGCTGGTAGAGAGTCAAAATTATACTCGCGCTAACAGTATGAATGCTGCAATTGGACATAGTTCCAGTATCGTCGCTCCAGCACTGGCAGGGATACTCTACCCCGTGATCGGATTGGGAGGAATTTTCTCAATTAAACTCGTACTGATTACAATCGCACTGGCTATTTTAGCCTTACTTAAAATTCCGCAGCCTGCTTTAGAGCAGAAAAAATATCAAGAGAAAAAAGTAAGCTTGGTAAATCGTTTAACTTCCTTGTGGTCAGAAGTGACATTTGGAATTCGCTATCTTTGGCAGTCTCCAAAATTAAAAGCATTACTAATTATCACTACGTTATTCTGGTTGCCATATACTCTGATGGATACAACCTACCAGCCTATGGTTTTGGCTCGTACGGATAGTAGCTCTCAAGCATTGGGTGCAGTCTCTACCATGTCGGGATTTGCTGGAATTACAGGGGCAATTATTCTTACCGTTTGGGGTGGATTTCGGAATAATGCACGAGGAATGCTGATAGGTTTTACTGGTGCAAGTTTGGCAGAAATTGTATTTGGCTTTGGACGAGGGTTATCAGTCTGGCTCCCTTCTCAATTCTTTGCCTCCCTCAATTATTCTTTAATCGAAAGTTCGGAAACGGCATTATGGATGAAAGCAACACCTGCAAAAGTTCAGGGTCGGGTGTTTGCTGCTCATTTTTTAGTTTATGACTTACTGAGTATGCCAGTTATTTTGTTAGCTGGAGTGTTGAGTGACAAAGTGTTTGAACCAGCTATGACTTCCCCAAGTTTATTGCAGTATGTACTTGCTCCTATTTTTGGCACTACTTCTGGGGCAGGTATCGCAGTTGTGTATATTTTAGGTACAATCGCCATGCTGTTGGCAGGGATATTGGGTTTCAAAATGTCTCAGCTTTATCGCATTGAAGAAAATAAATAGAAATCCACGCTCAATATATTTTTCATAATTGTAGCGATCTCTTTTTCTTCTAGGGCTTTTTGCTTGAAAATTAGCGCAGAAAGCACACAGAGTATAGTTAGGTAGCAATAGGTCGTTCAGAAGGCGCGATCGCGCTTTCTTAAAAACCATTACTTATTACTTATTACTTCTTACTCATTACTTAATAAAAATGACCATTAGAGTAAAAGGATATGAATTTGAAGAGCAGTTTCAAGAAGCAGTCGAAGAGAAGCTACAGTGGGATGCTGCCGATGAATTAGATATTACTTATAAATTTGATGCCCGTTTTTCTCGAGGATGGAGCCGAGAAATTCAGTTAAGAGAAGGCATCTGGTTAACGATTGACCGCCATCAACCTATTGACCGCCTGATTCTAGACTATCCTGAAAGAGAAATTAATTCCATCAGGTATGAGTTCACACTTTCAGGAAGAGGACAATTGATAATTCCTTCCGCGTTCG
>JBCCNG010000759.1:0-1639 GCA_039025955.1 Cyanobacteria bacterium P01_C01_bin.72
ATTCATGGTTGGTTTTCTCATTCCTGTTACTGTATCTCACCATTTTGAGAAACGCTATAATTACGACTATTTACTGCTTGTGTTAGCCTGTGAGCAATAATTTACTAAATTTGGGTGCTGTTTTATATGTCTAAATCAACAAAATCCTTAGTTATAAAATTATTTATTAGATGCATCTTAGGTTTTAATCTCACCCTAGCAGCTACTCTCATTTTAGGGATTACCAACAGACAAGTCGCCGCAACAAGTTTAACCGATCAGGTAGACAGGCGCATTTATCACCGCATTGTTCAACGTATTGCTCCCTCTGCTGACCAAAAATCAATGGGCAATATTATTCAAGAAATTAGCCAGCAGCTACTAGGGGCGGAATATCAAGCAGGATTACTAGATCAATCTACTCAAGAAACTCTGGTTATCTCTCTACAGAAGTTTGACTGTCTGCTGTTTATCGAAACAGTACTGGCGATCGCCCAAAATATCAATCAGCCAGATCACAGCTATCAAGCCTTTACACAAAACGTAGAAAATCAACGCTACTGGAACGGCACAATGAATGGCTACTGTAGCCGCCTACATTACTTTTCTGACTGGATTGCGGATAATGAAAATCGAGGCAATGTTAAAAATATTACTCGACAGCTAGGGGGTGTTGATACCATTAAAAAGCTCAATTTTATGACTACTCACCGTAGCAGCTATCCCAACCTGGCTCAAAATGAGCCAAACTTTAATTGTCTTGCTAGAGTTGAAGCCAGCTTGACTCCGACATTTAACTATATTCCGACGGAAAATATTAGTCAGACTTACTCTCAGCTACAGCCTGGAGATATTATCGGCGTAGCAACGAAAATTCCTGGATTAGACTTTACCCACACAGGATTTGTCTATCAACAGCCAGATGGCAATATGGGCTTGATTCACGCCTCCCCAGCAGGAGAAGTTGTTATTGCTCAAGACTTGCAAAAATATATCGGTAATGTCCAAAATGCGATCGGCATTGTCGTATCGAGAGCTAGTAGCGCTACAGGGAAGTAAGTCGAAATGACTAGAATTCATGCTGCCAAAACTACTGTAATCTGAAACAATAAAGATATTATTAAATAGAAATATTGCTATTTTTCATGAGACATCGATTTATAACTGCTTTACTAATATCTATTTCTCTTTGGTTTAGTGGCTTGGCGATCGCTCCTAGCGCAGCAGCAATGACTTCAATTAAGCTATCTAATCTTTCCTATGAACCATGCGTGGGACAAGATGCTAAAGGTAGCGTTAGCAGTGGCGATCTGCGGGCTGCAAGCTGTTACACCATCAAGGGGAAAGCCAAAAATATTTCAGGCAAAACCGTAGTGGATGCTGATGTGTTTGGTCGCATTTATGATGCAGACGACAACTCAACTTTTGAGAATAGAGGGCGAATAGGCACAATCGAGGAAGTTCCTCCAGGAGTGAGCGACTTTGAATTTAGAATCAGCGTTCCTGCAAACCAGCCAACACCGTTGAAGCTGAAAAACTTTAAAGCGTCTGGATTTGCCGAAAGAGTTCGCCCTTACTACTATGATGACTTTGAATATAACGAATAGAAACTAACGGTTTTAAAAGCCCATCGCATAAGAACTATTAGCCAAACCAACGG
>JBCCNG010000760.1:0-1622 GCA_039025955.1 Cyanobacteria bacterium P01_C01_bin.72
AATCGGGATGTTGGTGATACCTGCAACCTTGGCTACAGTAACTTCTACAGTATTAGAATCGATAGTGTAAGGATTGCCATCTTCATCTTCATATGTACCTGTGGCAGTGTTACGAATCACTTGTCCTGCGTCAGTCCCAGCAGAAAATACAGGTAGGGAGAAATGAAAAAGACTGGCTGCCAGTAGGGCTGCGCCAATTAAGGTGGGATAATATTTCTTTGTGGTAGAGCTTTGCTGGTTCATATATATCTAATTTCTTGTTGTCGAGCGAGTTTAATAACAACAGAAAGAAAATCAGACAGCCAAAACTGATATCAACTAAAAGCTGGTTTAGACCTAGTTGATAGGGCATCTTGATTTTTAGCTCTATGGTCTATTTGACCTTAATTTTTCCAGCACAGTATTTTCAAGTAGCTCCATGATCAACACTTAAATTCAAGTTAATTTAGGATTACTGATAATCTAATTAATCATCAATAACTATTTGAATAGAAACAATAAATATATTTAAGGTTGACATTGGCTCAAAAAACTGGATACAAACAGCAAATAGCTTTTTGGATATTAACAATAGCTATTATTGAGCCAGACTAGATAATATTTGAGAATCACCATAGTTTGGGTCTGATATCTGTTTAGCTAGAAATATAGAGCTTACCTTCACTGTTATTATTTGAGGAATGATTAATGGACGATCGCTAACCCATGAATTAAACGTGGATTGATTGAACTAAATTAATTTAAACTTTAGATAGATAGCTCTGGCATTAGTGCAAACACGTAAAAGATTTAGGCGCTGTGATCTCGGTCTATTTTGTAATCAATTTTACTGACTTTCTTGTAATTAGTTTTACTGACCTTTCTCGATGAAGTAGATTAATGCTCGATCGTTTCAGTAAAGCGATATTTTCAGGAGCATTGCCTGTACAAATACGGAAAGAGTCTTCCCCAAACGTTACATCTAAAACCCAGTGTAATTGGTTTTCAATTGACCAATGCTTTAAGGAATCATTGAAGAGCTTTAAAGGAAATCAATCATCAAAGTTGAAAAGCTCACCAGAACAACTTTTTTGGCGATCGCATTTAGTCTGATGATTCCTGTCTCAAAAAAGCGATCGCCTCATCGCACCATTCTACCCACTGACTTTCTAATCTAATTCCCCGACGCAGGGTAAGATACATACATTTCTTCTCTAAAGAGAGTTGCCCTAAATCGGCAAATTTTTCAGTTTCTGCCTCCAGATAAGCTGTTAGCTGCTCTTTATGTAACTGCCGTCGCCGCTGAATCTCGGCAATTACAGTTTCTAGGGGTACTAAGTGTGCTGCTAAGACTTTAACTAATAACTCCTCTCTGATCGTCGCAGGAGAGGAAGGTTCGGCAATCCAGTTAACTAAGATTTTCTTTCCTTCAGGGGTTATGCTGTAAACCTTTTTGTCTGGGCGTCCTTCTTGAGCAACCATTTCATAGGCGAGCGCCCCCTGTTTTTCTAATTTGGTTAGCTCTCGATAGATTTGCTGCTGGCTGGCTTGCCAGTAGTGGGTGCTGCATTGGGAAAATTCTTTCCAGAGATCGTAACCGCTGAAGGCATTATTACCCAAAGTTGCCAGGATGGTGTGTGCTA
>JBCCNG010000761.1:0-1606 GCA_039025955.1 Cyanobacteria bacterium P01_C01_bin.72
AAACTACAATAACTAAACTTAATCCTGCTCCCACTCAAAGCAGCCGTAGCCATTTGATTAGGCTCGATGGGAATCCTGACATCTTCGGGGAAGTCTATCGTTAGTTCGCCATTTATATAGATTTCAGCACCAGGATAAGCCCGTTGTAATTGTTCTAGTTCGGGTATGGCATCCTCATCATTAAAGGTCAGATTTCTAATTTCAGTCCTTGCCGCTTCCCCAATATCGGTAGTCAATCGCTCCACAACTATCTGTTCGTTAGTCTTGTAGATTCCCCGTTCGTCACTGACGATAAATTCCTTACCTTCATT
The DNA here is from genome assembly GCA_039025955.1 of Cyanobacteria bacterium P01_C01_bin.72. Taxonomy (GTDB): domain Bacteria; phylum Cyanobacteriota; class Cyanobacteriia; order Cyanobacteriales; family Xenococcaceae; genus Waterburya. The sequence continues at coordinate 312 of JBCCNG010000761.1, forward strand.
ACCTAATATGGTGTATCGACCGTCGGCGGAAGTGCGATCGCGTCGCCAGACTCCTTTAATATCTGCATAGACATGGTTAGTTGCTGCATTTTGGTTGTAGATGCGGACGATGCCATCTTTTAGCCCTAAGCTTTGAGATACCTTGGTTGTTACCCCGCCACCATTAGCCAAGTAGTAACCGAAAATCAGTAGAGCGATCGCAATTGCCAAAACCCACAATTCACCAGCCCCACCAGTCTTAAGCCTCCTTCTCGGATTAGATACACTGATTGCCCAGGCAGGATTGGGATAAAACAACTGTACTCCTTTCTTGGTAAAGGTATCGGAGAAGCAAGCCAGTAGATGACCTAATGGGAGAGCGATCGCTGCCTTGATATCCCCTAGTAAAAAGTGTCCAGCAGTAAGAGAGACAATAGTTATACCCGCTGTAGCCAGCAGGGAATGAGTAACTGAGCGATGGGGAAAACGATCCTCAATCCAAGAGCTAACAGGAAAGAAGATTTTACCAATGGTGCTAGTAGTTGTATCTATATCGGGAAGCTGTGAGCCAAGGATAGCCAACCCCAAGGGTAAAGGTGCTGCTGTTCCCAAGATTAAAGATGTTCCTGCTGCTGCGATCGCACAATGCGTTACTGCCATCATTATCTTTCATCCCACCTGTCTGTATTGCCATCAAAGCAGTCTAGAAACTCATCTACCCTCATTTTCATCACATCAAACATTTCCTCGACAGAGCCACCACCAAAACCTGAATCTAATTCGTATAAATCACCTGTAAAAGCTGACCAATACACATTGCTCCATCCTCCTAATGCTTCTTCCTCAAATGATTTGATTTTACTCCCGCGATAGTTCTCATCTACTATGCTTACTACGCTCAATTCCAATGCTCTTAAGTATTGTGCTTGAGCAGCTTTCATCGCTTCATCAACAGATGTCGTATCAGCTTCGGCGAATCTGAATCCGTTATCAAATTTAACTTTGATTTTTATCATTAGCGGTAAAGAGTTGAGTTACTTTACCAGTCTGGATTTTGGTAGCGCGATCGTCAGTTATTTAGCTCACTGATTAAAATAAGCAGTTATTAAAAGAAGGTATTATCGTTTAGGGTAATTAGTATCCTCTTGAAATAAAAATGGCACAACCAGCACCAGCAAAACCAGAGCCAGATAAATTTGTCCCATTTACGGCTCGTCTCATGGCAGCTATTAGAGCTAAAGAAACAGAAAGAACGGATTGTTTATTTAAAGATCCTTTTGCTCATTGCCTAGCTGGAAAAGAAGCATTTACTTTTG
>JBCCNG010000762.1:0-1602 GCA_039025955.1 Cyanobacteria bacterium P01_C01_bin.72
CTGAACTAAAGACTAGTCCTGATTTTCCCGTCCCGTGTCCACAAAAATGAACTATGCTAGGTTCTTCCCGCCGCAAAAAAGCTTGTAAGTCACCAACTGTAACTTCTAACTTATAAGTTATAACAAAATTATCTCTCTCCGTCCCATCTCGACATGCCTTCTCAATTGCCTTAATCTCTTTATTTAATCGCAATTGATCTGTGCCTTGAGGGTTAGCCGCCAAGATCAGAATTTTTTTTACTTTCGCATTCACGGAAATATGTTGGCTTAACTAAAAATCAGCAATAAACTTTATTGTAATAATTGAGAATTATAACTCCGAATGGCGATCGTGTCTGCTGTGATGCAAAATTTGCCAGCTTCCACAGTTTATTGCCATAGCGTCTTTCACCATCTGTAGCTTGGCTTTAGGAAAATATTGTTAAATACTAGCAGCAATACGAAAACCAAAAGCATCTGACTTACTTTGGGGCGCAGATTTAAGGCGTTGGGCAGAACGGCAAGACCCAGGGAGATGTAGCCATGAACCCCCCCGTAAGACTCGCTGATCTTTGGGATTGTTACTAACCCAGGGGCTACCGTCTGCTGGTGCATTTTGATAGTTATTGTGCCAAGTGTCGGCACACCATTCGGCGACGTTACCATGAAGGTCGTATAGTCCAAAAGGATTAGCCGTAAAGGTATCTACATCAGTAGTCTGTTGCCGATTCTCGCCTTCTATACCGCTGCGATAAATCTCCTCGCCGTTGTAATTTGCGAGTTCGGTACTGATGGTTGAACCGCAGTGAAAGGGAGTTTTTGTTTTGCCACGACAGGCATATTCCCATTCGGCTTCACTGGGGAGTCTGATGTCTCGACCTACTAATTCTGAGAGTTTTTGGCAAAATAGGTCGCAGTCATGCCAGGAAACTCGCTCTACAGGTTTTTTGCTGCGGCGAGAATCAGAATCAATAAAACGAGAGGGATTATCGTCCATGACGGCTAACCACTGGGCTTGGGTAATCGGATATTTGCCCATGAGGAAGGGACGGACGCTAACAGCATGCTGGGGAGATTCTTCGATTTCTCTTTCTGACTCAGATTCTAAAGACCCCATCAAGAATTTTCCGCCAGGAATACCAATTAGATCGATGGTGATTTCATGACCTAGCTGCAAGGTAATATATTTTGCCTTACCCCCATAGCGATTGGTAGTGAGACTGACGGTTTTACCCATGATCACGCAGGGATCATTGTCTATTTTACTGTACTGGAATTCTAAAATCTTTAAATCTAGTTTACCCCGATGGCGCGGGAGAGATTTACCAGAGGCTTGTTTGCCTGTGTTTCTCGCTCTATTTCTGGTATTTTTTCGAGAACTGTAGTTATGACGAGATCTTGCAGGGGGGGTACGAACTAGGGGGCGAACTTCTCCCGCTAAGGCTCTTTCTACCTCCGCTACAGACTGGAAACGCCGATTCGTTGCACCTTCTACTAGCTTGTCGAGGACATGGCTTAGTTCATAGTCTATTTCATTATCCTGTAAATGCGATCGCCAGTTCCATTCTCCCTCATCTGTATTAAATAAATTGAGGGGTTCGATACTGGTTAATAAATGGAGAC
>JBCCNG010000763.1:0-1588 GCA_039025955.1 Cyanobacteria bacterium P01_C01_bin.72
AACTGTGCAGGTGGCTTGAATCATCGTCCAGGAGATCTCAACCCGTTACTGAGCATCGTCATGGGTGGATTTGCCAAGCTGATCAAATCTCCTCTAACGGGCAACTTTCTGTTCAATAATATTCGCCGCAAAAGCCAAATTCGCCGCACTCTCTATCAAGTTTATTGCGATCGCCATGCCGTTACAGATGAGCTAGTAGATATGCTTTATCTGCCCTCTTGCGATCCAGGCGCACAGCAGGTTTTTGCCTCAGTTTTGACCGCTCCCGCAGGACAAACACCCAATGAACTATTACCGAACTTAAGCAAGCCGCTACTGATAATCTGGGGGGAAAAAGATCCTTGGACTCCCGTATCAGGAGCAAAAATATATCAGGATTTAGCCGCCAGTAATTCCGATGTAGAGTTCAAAATTATTTCCAATGCGGGTCATTGTCCCCACGATGAAAACCCCACCGCAGTCAACGCACAAATACTTAACTGGCTCGCTAACCAAAATTAGAACTAGCCACAAACAAAAAGTCAAAAACGGTTGCACTGCTTCTGACTTCATAGCTTGATCTTACTGTTCACATACGGACAGAGCAAATCACAACAATGTTATTGTTTAATGCTTAATGTTCAATGCCCAATGACCATTGGTGACAAGTTAAGCTCAAAAGGTAGTTGTCAAGAGGGAAAAGGAGACAAGTCCAGGGGAGGTTTAGCTCTTTTTGGGCGAGGGGATTTAACTATCCCCAAGTCTTGATTTTCAGGTGCAGTTAGATAAGTAATAAAACTGCTAGTATTTCCTGGACTGACTGCTTGAGAAAAGTGATAAATTCCCCGAAAAACCATTTCTACGGAAATAGAGTCGAAGGGCAAAGTTAACTCGTCGGCAACTTCATCACAGAGATCGAGAAGAACAGCATAGAAAAGCCATGTAGCCCAGAGTGCGGCGCATCCGCGCCAATGTCTTGCTGTGCAAGACCAGAAGCCTTCGGCTTCGCGTTTAATTCCGTTAATTGAGCCTGTCCAGAGATAACTTAAACTTAACAAGCGTTTGAGTAAAAGAAAGCTTTCCTCGATACGCCAACGACGGGAGTCAAGATCACCGAGCACATAAGGAGGCAAAACATAAGGTTTTAATACTGAAGTCAGATAGCAATACCAACTTTTGCCATGACGAATCTCGATCAAACGTAGCTCTAGAATGGGATTTCTCTGATAACCAGTACCCAAAAGAATTAGGGTATCCTTGTGAGTTGCTGATTGGCTCAAAATGGAAATTAATTCGTAATAATGCCTCCAGTGTCGAAGCATCTACAATCCACAGTTGCTCAAAATTTTGGTTGGAATAGGCTCCGCTTTTGGGCAGAGGTCTCTTTTCTCTTTGAGACCATCTCTGATTTAGGGTAACTAATATTTCCGTTAAAACCTTTTCAAATAGTTCGGCGGGAAAAGTTAACAGTCTTTGAGATTGAGCTTGCTGTGATATACGAGTCGCTTTTTCCCATAAAAGATTTTCCCGAGCCAGCATTCGATTCAGTTCTCTAGCACTCGGTACTACATGCGGCGAATATGCGAAGCGGTACAACACGGTATTGTTC
>JBCCNG010000764.1:0-1587 GCA_039025955.1 Cyanobacteria bacterium P01_C01_bin.72
CTTTCAAGAATGCATAAATGTATACTATCTTTAGGATACATAATACTTGTTTGATAAAAGGGGAATCAGCCCATTCCCCAGTTAAAGTCATAAATAGCAATTGCCAACCTTATTAGTAATATAGTACTAATTGATCTAATGGTCAACAAAAACAAGAAAAATTAATGGTATGCTCTTAAAAAGACCAATCGGTCTTAGAATGAATGTCTAAAGCAGAAGCAACCAAAGCTCACATAGTTCACCAAGCAGCAGTCGTATTTAACCAGCAGGGTTTTGCAGGAACTTCGATTGCCGACATTATGCGGGCGACAGGTTTGAAGAAAGGAGGAATTTATAATCACTTTAAAAGTAAAGACGAACTAGCTTTGGCAGCGTTTGATCATGCAGTAGATATTCTGAGTCAAAAAGTGTGGAGTGTGGTGAAAACAAAACGCAATGCCCCAGACAGGTTAAATGCCTTAGTGTCTAGCTATTTAGACTATATTGATGAGCCGCCGATTGTTGGTGGCTGTCCGATTCTCAATACAGCGATCGAAACTGATGATACTGATTCACCCCTGCGCGATCACGCTTTAGCAGCAATTAACGCTTGGCGTAGCTTAATTGTGCGGCTGATTGAACAGGGAATCAAGAAAGAAGAAGTCCAAGCAACTGTTGAACCAGATGAGATCGCCACAATTATCATTTGCAACATCGAGGGAGCAATGATGATGAGTAAACTAGAGCGCAATCCAATTCATTTAAGGAGAGCTGTATTCCATCTACAACAATATCTAGAGCATAATCTTTAATCCTTCCCAATTATTTTTTTTGTGTCAAAAAAGACCGATCGGTCTTTAAAATTAGTTGTTAGTTATTGACCACCAAAAACTGTCCTTCTTCTAACTGTTGATTCAAGCCATGCTGCAATTTTATTACCATCCCCTCTCGCCTTTATCTCGTCGTGTTTGGATTGCCTTACTCGAAAAACAAATTCAGTTTGATCCAGTGATTATTAGCCTTCGGGATGGCGAACAGTTTAAGCCCGATTTTCTGAAAATTAGTCCTTTCCATCATTTACCCGTAATTATTGATGATGGTTTGCGAGTCTTGGAGTCTCTGGCGATTTTAGATTACCTAGAAAGTAAATATCCGCAAAATCCCTTGCTACCGATAGATCCATCTCAGTTAGCCAAAGTCAAAATGGCGCAGATGGTGGCAAATAATGAACTGTCTTCTCTAGTAATTCCTCTAATTGCCGAAGCCGAAAAATCACCACAGTTAGCACAGGCAAAGCGTAAAATCAAACGTATACTAAAGTTTTTAGCAGAGTTACTAGGAAACGAAGCTTACTTTGGTGGAAATTGCCTTTCTTTAGGAGATATAGTTGCGGGAAATAGTATTTTACTAGTCGGGAAACTATGTTTTAATCTCAGTCAATTTAAAGCAATAGAAAGTTGGAGCGATCGCCTAATGCAAAGAGAAGTATGGCAACAAACTCAGCCGAATACTCAACAGGTGGCTATATTTAAGCAAACAATACAGAAATTAATTGCGTCGTAAGTTAGAGAATGTTTTTGGAGTTATTTCTGAACTATGAGTCTCAAC
>JBCCNG010000765.1:0-1583 GCA_039025955.1 Cyanobacteria bacterium P01_C01_bin.72
GGTAGTAGTATTACTGTTAAATATGAGCTTCTAATAAACTCCCCTTCTTATGTCATGCTCCGAAATCAAGAAGTAGTAAATCAAGTAATTTATCCAGAAGGATAAAATAGCTCAACTCGATCTATTTCTGCTGTTTCGGTAATCCCAACCCGATGGCGACTGCGAGGGATATGGATAAAGCGCTAGGGTAAATAGATATAAATATTATCTACAAGCATCTATTTACATGACTGACGCAACTATTACCAAAAATCCTTTACTAATTGGCAAGGGGCTACCTCCTTTTGACCAAGTTGAAGCGAAGCAGGTTGTACCTGCAATAACGCAAATATTAGCAGAGTTGGACGAGGGAGTTAGTAAGCTAGAAGAAAATGTAACCCCTACATGGTCTGGTTTAGTTGAGCCGCTGACTGAGTTAGAAGAGCGTTTAAGCTGGAGTTGGGGGATTGTAGGACACTTGATGAGTGTCAAAAACAGTCCTGAGTTGCGGGAAGCCTATGAAAAGATGCAGCCAGAAATTGTAAAATTCTATAGCAAGCTAACTCAAAGTAAGCCTCTCTACGAAGCATTTAAGGGAATCAAAGATGGTGCAGAGTGGCACAAACTAGAAGCAGCACAGCAGCGAATTGTTGAGTCTTCGATTCGCGACTTTGAACTGTCTGGCGTAGGTTTGGCAGGTGAGACAAGAGAGCGATTTAATCAGATTCAGTTGGAATTAGCTGAATTATCAACCAAGTTTTCTAACAATGTTTTGGATGCGACTAAAGCCTTTAAGCTGAGGCTGACCGACAAGCAGGATGTTGCAGGTTTACCCCCTAGTGCCTTGGGTTTAATGGCGCAAACTGCCAAAGCCCAGGGAGATGAGGCGGCGACCCCAGAGAATGGCCCCTGGGTGGTTACTTTGGATTATCCTAGCTATGTTCCCTACATGAAATATGCTACCAATCGTGAACTGCGAGAGCAGCTTTATAAAGCTTTTGTCTCCCGTGCATCTAGTGGAGAATTGGATAATCGTGGTAACATTGAGCGCATTTTGGCTTTGAGAAAAGAAAAAGCTAATTTACTTGGTTTTACTAACTTTGCGGCATTAAGCCTCGCCAAGAAGATGGCAACGGATGTGGCAGCAGTGCAGCAGCTACAAAACGACTTGCGGGGGGCTAGCTATGATGCGGCGATCAAAGAATTTGCCGAGTTAAAGGCTTTTTCGGGAGAGGATGACCTCAAAAATTGGGACATTAGCTTTTGGGCAGAAAAGCAGCGTGAAGCCAAGTTTGATTTTAACGAGGAAGAATTACGTCCTTATTTCTCTTTACCCAAAGTCCTAGACGGTTTATTTGGTTTAGCCCAGCGCATTTTTGGTGTTACTATTACCGCTGCTGATGGGCAAGCACCCGTCTGGCAGGAAGATGTACGCTATTTTCAGATTAAAGATGAAACAGGAGAAGCGATCGCCTTTTTCTTTCTAGATCCCTATTCCCGTCCTGCGGAAAAACGCGGTGGTGCGTGGATGAATGACTGTATTGGACGAGCAAAAATGACGGTGGAAGGTAAGACAGAAACCCGTTTGCCCGTTGCTTATTTGA
>JBCCNG010000766.1:0-1551 GCA_039025955.1 Cyanobacteria bacterium P01_C01_bin.72
GGGTAATGTAGTTTCGACTGATCCCCAAGCCTGGAGCATTGTTGATGGAAAACTTTACTTGAACTATAGTCTTGGAGTACAAAAACAGTGGGAGCAAGATATTCAGGGCAATATTGAATTGGCAGACAATATGTGGCCAGACATTTTGATCGGGGCGACAGTGTTTGAATAAAGGGCTTCGCCGAAGCGCGTTTTGCGCTTGTCAGGCTGTGCCTGATGTGGCCAACGGCTAAAAGCTTTTGGATAGAAACCAGATGCAGGGAAAATAATCCCTGTCTGGTTTGCAACTCATAGTTGATTCAACTGTTATATGGGGATTAGTGACGGTGACTAGGAGTTAGAAAACAAGATAGATATGTCAGATAATATCAGAGCGGTAAAGCCTCAAGATGTGGCTGCAATTAAAGCAATTATCGATGCCAATGAACTATTCCCCTCTCAAATGTTGGATGAGATGATGTCTGGATACTTTACTAATTCTGATAGTGAAGAATTGTGGCTTACCTATGACGATTCTAACCCCAAGGCGATCGCCTTTTGCGCTCCCGAACAAATGACAGAGGGGACTTGGAATTTGTATTTAATTGCCGTACATCCAGACTTTCACCGTCAGGGAATTGGTAAGGCGATGATACGCCATATCGAGCATGTTTTATTAGTAAGAGGAGTCAGAATTTTATTGGTTGAGACTTCTGGATTAGATAGTTTTAAATCTACAAGAACTTTCTATCTCTCTCTGGGATATGAACAGGAAGCGCAAATTCGCGAATTTTATGCCGCAGGAGAAGATAAGATCATATTCCGTAAAGCCCTGGTAAATGATCAATCACCTTAAAGATTTTGTTTTCCCTACTGTCACCTAAAATCATCTATCTTAAGCTAATCCTGACTATGGCAATTTGGGGAGGGGCTTTTGTCATTGGCAGAGTAGTGGCGCAAAACATGAGTCCCTTCTCGGCTGGGTTGGGCAGATTTGCCGTAGCTTCGGTTTTTCTCTGGTTATTAAGCTTAACGCGGCAAGATAAATTACCGCGATTGAATCTACGACAGACTTTGTTAACGATCTGTCTTGGGTTGAGCGGCATTTTGGCATATAACCTGTTTTTCTTTTTGGGCTTGCGGGATATTTCTGCTAGTCGTGCGGGATTGATTATTGCCCTCAATCCAGTTGGTATTACCCTTGCTTCGAGGCTCTTTTTTCGCGAAAAGTTAACCTATCTGAAGATGATTGGCGCGGCTACTTCTTTATTGGGTGCAGGGTTGATTATTACCGAAGGAGATTTGGGTATTATCTTGACTCAGGGTATTGGTAAGGGAGAGTTAGCCCTGATTGGCTGTGTTATTAGCTGGGTAACTTATTCTCTCATTGGCAAACTGGTGATGCGAGAGTTATCGGTATTGGCGACTACCACCTACGGAATATGGGTGGGAACGGTATTACTTTTACCTTGGGCAATTTGGGAGCAGAATAATCGTTTGCCTCAAATCGATCTCTTTACGGGTTTGGGTTTAGCATATTTAGGTATTTTGGCGACAGTAGTTGCTTTCAAC
>JBCCNG010000767.1:0-1546 GCA_039025955.1 Cyanobacteria bacterium P01_C01_bin.72
AGCTTGCCTTAAGGCTTCTGCTTTACTGATTCCTGTCGTTTTTAAAGCGCGATACAATTCGGTCATCAATTCAGCAGTAGAATTATCCTGCACCGACCACAAAGTAGCTACAGTACTACGCGCTCCAGAGCGTACTGCTACTCCAGCTAAACCGAGAGCTGCTCTATTATCTCCTGCTGCGGTTTGACAAGCACTGAGAATCAGCAACTCGATGGGGGTATCTTCAGCAAAGTCTCTTTGTTGAAGTAATTGGTCTAATTCAGTAACGTTAATGCGATCGTCCCAAGTAAGTAAAAAAGTATCCTCCGCACGGGAAGAAAATTGTCCATGAGTTGCTAGATGAACTATGGGATAGGGTAAATTGGTAATCTGAGATTGTAAGCGATCGCGAGTAAAGCTTTCATCAAGCAAAACTTCTGAAGTTACTAGGTTAGAAATTTCTGAGACTTCCGTTGCCACACTAGGTAGGGGAGAAAAACCTTGACGGGATTCTGTTAACCCCCCGGCAATGGTTTCTAAGGTATCGCCAGTAAAAGCGCGAGAAGTTAGTAATTGTAAACCAGGGGTTAGAGCCAGGCTATATTTTTCTACGAGATATTGTTCCCCATCGTGAAGTGCAGCTACGGGGACACTCCGCAGAGTACCGTCTAAAATAAATACTAAGGTATTAGATTGATTTAGTTCTAGTTTTTCTTCTAAGGGTCTAATCAACCAATCATATAGAGTTTGATTGGGCTGTAAAGGATTCGCTGAAGATAAAAAAGGATTAAGATCAGCGTACCAATCTTCAAACAGGCGATCTATTTCTGCCGCATTTTCAATGGGTGTTTGATGATATTGCAGGGGTTTTCCAGGCTGGGACAAAATAACAGCCAGACGATCTTCGAGAACGATTGAGTAAATAACGGCTGCGGAAGGGTCGATTTGGTCTATCTCTTGAGGTTCGGCATCTAGACAGGCTTCCCGAAAGAAATTATTCAATTCTGCTAGCTGCAAGGCTTCAATGGTATCTCGTGCCTGTTGGAGATTAGCTTGACTGGGATTATTATTTAAAAGCAATGCTGTTCGTTCGCGGTAAATTGGCTCAATGCGATCGCGAAAAGCAAACTGTATTTCGGGATTAATTGCCACTAAATTTTGTCTTAAAGACTGTAGGATACCAAAAGTAGCGTTATAGGCTGCTAGTGCTAATTCTGGCTGGTTCTGAAGTTGATAGATTCTGCCTAGCTGCCATTGCCACAGATAGGTTATTTCTGGTGCGGTAGCATTATCAACGGAGAGTAAGGCTTGTTCGGTAAACTGCCGTGCTGCGGTTAAATTATCTGTTTGTTGATAAATCCCCCCTAGATAACCCAATGCATAAGCTAGTGCTTGGTTATCTCGCAATTCTTCGGCTTGTTGGAGGGCGATTTTCACCTCTTGCTCTATTTCTGACCAAGATATTAAGCCATCTAATTGAGACGATGCGTGACATTGTTGAGCAATGGGAGAAGCAAATTTGATAGTGTTTGGTTGCATACAGATCAGACTTTGAACTAAATTCAGG
>JBCCNG010000768.1:0-1544 GCA_039025955.1 Cyanobacteria bacterium P01_C01_bin.72
GGTAGAGGTGCCATTTTAGAGCTCCCAATTACTTCTTAGGAAGTAGAACTAATGGAAACACTTCGAAAGGCGGAAGGATAAAGGATAAAGGATGAAGTGGGGTTTCGGTTATTGCAAGGACGGCTGCTTTTGGAATATCCACGGTGGCAACACGTTTTGCACCCTAGAATATCCTGATCCGCCTACTCTTCGAGAAGAGCAAAGCTCTACATCCTTTGAACTCTGGAATATCCCATAAGGCAATACGGTGTTCTCTTAGCAATCTCTCTTTTCTGCTTATATAAGATTGCGATCGCAAATCATTATTCAATACATTTGTCCTATTTTTGTTTTTTATCTTTCTGTAAACTGTAAAAGCACTCAAAATAATTGTTTGAAAGTCATCAAACCCCTGGTAGAAATTCGACTGCCATAAAAGAAAATTTTCCATCATAATTGGAGCTAACCAATCAGGGTATCGATACAGTCTCGAATATCGATTTCCTCCTATGCGCTCACTTTATATCTCTCAGCAAGGCTGCAAATTATCCCTCAAAAAAGAGCTTTTAATTCTAAAGAAAAACAGTGCGCTGATTCAAGAGATTCAGCTACCTTTTCTAGAACAAGTTTTCATCTTCGGTAATACCCAGGTGACCACCCAGGCTATTCAAGCCTGCCTAAAACGCAACATTCCAATTGTTTATTTATCCCAAACAGGGCAGTGCTATGGGCGACTCCAGCCCATGGAACGACGATATCCTCAGCTGATTTATCAGCAGCATCTATTAGGTAAACAACAGCGTCACCTGTGTGCCCAGTATCTTATTTTAGCCAAGCTTAAAAACTGTCGTACCCTGCTAATGCGACAGCGACGACGGTTAAAAACTACCATTCTTGATGAATCGATTAATGCGATCGCAGATATCGCCAACAAGATTCCTAATACTGACACTAATGAACAACTACTCGGTCTAGAAGGCGCAGCTGCAGCTGCTTATTACCAGGGCTTTGGTCGATGCATTTCCAATGATGATTATAGTTTCTCCAAACGGACGCGGAGACCGCCTCAAGATCCCATTAATGCCGGTCTTAGCTTTGGCTATCAAATCATTTGGAATCACATTTTGGCACTGATCGAAACCTGGGGACTAGATGCTTATTATGCCTGCCTCCATGCGGGCAGCCGTAGACATGCTGCCTTAGCGTCGGACTTAATTGAACAGTTTCGGGCTCCCATTGTTGACTCCCTGGTGCTGTACTTGATCAACAAGCGAATGCTCAATGTAGACGACGATTTTACTTATCAAGAGTCTGCCTGTTACCTCAATGCATCAGGTCGTAAAACATTTTTGAGTGCTTTTATTGAACGAATGCAAGATAGTCTGACGACTACTCAGGGGCATCAACCCCGCTGGGAGATCTTGAACCGTCAGGTAAAAGAGTTTATTCGCTATGTGTGTAAGCCACAACAGCCCTATCGTCCCTACATGATTCAGTAAGATGCTGTTGTATGTGATCACCTACGATATGGCCTGCAACCGTCGTCGCCAAAAGGTTGCCGATAC
>JBCCNG010000769.1:0-1543 GCA_039025955.1 Cyanobacteria bacterium P01_C01_bin.72
GGTCAATAGACGCTTACAGAAAATCTGTTTGAAGCATCTGATATTCACTAACTAAGCAAGCAAAATCAATTAAATTTCACTTTTAGATGTACGGATCTTCCATGAATCATCTCGTCAGCCTAAATATTTTTGGAATTTATCAATCGCTTGCTCCTAATCCTGTAGGGAGGCTGGTCCGAGACTCTATTGCTGAAATAGATGCGACTAGTTTCATTGTTGTTTAGTTTTGAGGTGTAAAAATGGTGAGCGCATCTGGCTCCAAACAACCTGGAAAAATAGTCAGATCTCAAAGAATGATCAAATATCTAAAGTGTTTGAGTTTTTTCTTTGCGGTGATTGACGGTGTGCTAGTAGCCTCAAAAACAGACGTTAGCAGTTATGGCTTCTTATTTCTGGCAGTGAGTTCTAGTCTTATGCTAATGGCTAGTTTTTGGAAAAGAGATAAAAGTATGATGTATTACTCAGGCTCAATCTTCTTTTTTGTTGATTGCTTGGGGATTTATCGATGGCTGCTATCTTAGTCTTTTCTTCTAACCACAAAGGTATTGATGATTTGTCGGACTCTATTGTCAAAAATATTAGTTCTTTGCATAAAACTTGAAATCGTGCATGATAGCTCAATAGGGCGACCAATCATAATCTGATGTTGAATAGCAAACTCACTAGACATAATTGGGCTAAATTTTGAGACTTTGTTTTGACCTTTTGAGTTTGCTAAATCCAATAAAGTTTTGCCTCACATATAAAGAGATTGCATCGAACAATATCAGGGATATAAATTTTCTACATCTCTAATATTGTTCAAACCCTGGTCAGATCCTATGGCAAGAGCTGACGCTTCACAGTAAAAAACTAGCAAACAAAGGATAGTTCTCATGCCTACCCCAACAGAATGGTTAGATGAATTTCAGGTCAATACAGGTGCAGCAGCAGACGATTTTCAGTTTTCTCCCGATATCATAGGTCTCTCAAACGGAAACTTCTTAGTTGCTTGGATAGAGGCAGATAACCTGGCCATACCTGAATCTATAGATATCATCGCTAAAATATACGACCCGCAAGGCAATGTTGTTAGGAATGCTTTCCAACTCAACACTACTACCTTTGATACTGGTGGTAGAGCGGGGGGCTTTGATATTGCCCCAACCAACAATGGTGGCTTTATCCTGGTTTATGAAGACAACAATACTGATTTAACAACTGAATCCGCAGTTCGCTGGGAACGCTTCGACAGTATTGGTAATAGTACAGGGCATGTTGCTCAAATTGCTCTGGAAAATAGTTCTGAAAATTTTCTCCAGAGTCCCCAACTGGCGGTTGACTTAACCGATAACACATCGGTTGTTACCTTTACAGAAATTATCGGCGATAACTACAATATTAGAGGCCGACATCTGAGCGCTACAGGTACCCTTTTAGATAATGAGTTCGATGCTGCTCAAAATAGTAATGATTTCGACGGAACTGGAGATGTTGCCATTTTGAGCACCGGTGATTATGTCTCTGTATATCAAGAACGAGATGGAGGTATTCCAGGGATTGA
>JBCCNG010000770.1:0-1512 GCA_039025955.1 Cyanobacteria bacterium P01_C01_bin.72
AGCGACGGGGTTTTTGCGCTGGAATCCCTGTAAATCAGGAAAAGTAATCGCTAGAGTTGTCGTTACATCCCTGTTTGCTCCTGCAATTTTAGAAGAGTTATTTTTTCGTGTCTTGCTTTTACCCGATCCCGCGACGAAAATTTCCTCAACCTCTTACTGGTTATGGTCGGGATTTAGCCTATTACTGTTCGTTATTTATCATCCGCTTAACGCCCTGACTTTCTTTCCCCAAGGCAAAAGCACCTTTTTTGCTCCCATTTTTCTCTGTCTAGCAGCTATTTTAGGTCTTACCTGCGCGATCGCTTATCAGCAAACTGGTTCAATTTGGCTACCTGTCTTAATTCACTGGCTAGCAGTGGTTGGCTGGCTACTTTTCTTCGATGGCTTACGCCGATTAGAAATGAACTAAAAGAATTTTTAATTTCCTGACAGGTTAAATTCTAATCCAGATAGACAATCTTGCCTGTTGCCGCAGACTCCTGGGCGGCATTAGCCACCTGCAAAGCATAGAGACTGGCTTGGGGTTGCAGATAAAGAGGTTGGCGATCGCATAAATAATCTAAGACCATGGTTGTATCTTGCGCAAATAGACCGCGACGGGGAGTTACAGGGATTTCCTTTTCTTTATCTTGTTGAATTAAAGTTCCTTGTTGTCCTCTAAAAACAATTTTGCCCTTTGTTCCCCAAATTTCCAGAGTGCGATCGCTCTGATAGAAAACATCCCCTTTGCCATAGGTAATATCGGCGGTGATGCCGTTGTGGAAGTTGAGTTGAGCCTGACAAAAACAGGCAGTAAAATAATCTGAATTAGCCAGGTTCCAATAGCGATCGCGACAGGTCAGATTAGCTACCTTGCCAAATAAGTCAGTTAAGCGATGCACTCTTGAGAGAGCGGCGCTGAGAGGAAAACCAAACATCGAGTGGTGGAATTTCCAACTAGGCGTAAAAGGGTGTTGCGGAGCAATAGTAGTGTAGCTGGCGTAAAAAACCGTGCCAATTTCTGCTAGATATTGCTTAACTGCTTGATGTAAGCCGCCAATAATCTCAATATGTTCAACATGGAGCAGCTTTCCTTTTACCTGAGCTAATTCAATCACTTCAGCGGCAATTTTAGCTTTCAAGGAGAGGGGATATTCAACGACAACATGTTTTCCTGCCTGAATAGCTGCCTGAGCAATTTCACCACAATTTTGATTGGTAGTGCAGATAAAAATCAAATCAAGCTGGGGCAAATCCACTAGCTGCCTCCAAGAATCGACCGCTGCCACCTCATATTTTTGGCAATATTCCCGAGTCTTTGCCCAAGTATTGCCCGTAACAGCGAGTAATTCGGCGCGTTGATCTTGTTTAATCGCCTCTGCTCTCTTTCTAGCGGCATATCCTGTACCGACTATGCCAATTTTAATCAGAATGCTGGAACCGCTGGTCATGACTACCAAAAAATTTACCGCCTATTTGCTAAGAACAAATCATCAATCATAAGTATAACTATAATTAATATTTATTTTTGAG